>NZ_JBWKAW010000013.1:0-243467 GCF_056437345.1 Kitasatospora sp. NPDC042419 | reverse complement strand
GGCGCCCCGTGTCTCGCCGCCCGCGCCGGCGCCCGTGAAGGCCCGCAGCGGCGGATGCGTCCTGCTGCTCGCGGTCGTTGCCGTCGTGGTGGTGTACGCCGCGACCAGGGAAGAGGAGCAGCGCCCTCAGGAGGTCTGTATCTCGGTGGCCACCGCCAACCCGGGTGAGCACCAGTATGTCGAGCGCCGGTGCTGGACGGAGAGTCCCGGCGAGCGCCAGCCGGCGACCCGCACGCCGTTCGGGCCCGGGCGGGGGGAGACACTGCTCAGGGATCCGGACCGGGCGTAGCCCACCCCTTTCACAACCCGCCGCACCCATGACCTCGTGTTCGGCCCCACCGCCCCACTGCCCACCCTGCCCAACCCCGACAGCGCGTAGGGCCAGACCCTGCCCGCCCGCCGACCCGCCGACCCGCCGACCCGCCGACCCGCCGACCCGCCGACCCGCCGACCCGCCGACCGCATCATTGCGCGTCAGGTCAAAACGCGCCACGACCCGAGTTCCCTCGGCCCGGGCTTCTCATCGTCACTTGCTATGACCGGCGAGGATGAAGGCGGATCCCTATGACTCGGCAGGGGCGAGATGCCACACGCCATGGGCCAGGTCGAGCGTTGCCGTGTAGTCGGCCCGCTCCGGCAGTTGCTGGCCAAGGCGCCACCTCTGCGACTGGGCCGACAACTCGACGGTCACCGCGGTCTCGGATGCGGTCCCGACGACTCCGGTCCAGTGGGGGCTCTCGGCAAGCAGCTGCTCCGGCAGCGTACCGTCCGGTTCCGGGACTGCTACCGGTGAGGCTCCACCGGCACCGATCAGAGCGGACCCGGCCGGCAGGGCCAGCAACCGGCCGAGGACTGACCACGGAATGGTCGAATCCGTTGATTCCACCATCAAGTAGCAGTCGTCGTGCCCGGAGAACCAGAATCGGGAGCCATCAAGGTGAGGGAGGACCGGCTCGTCCCAGGCGGCCGTACCGATGACCAGAGCGACCTCATCGAGCTGCTCAGGCGTCGCGCCCGTCGGCACATCGACCAGCGACAGCTCGTAGGGCGACCAGCCGCTGCTCAGGAATCGGAGCAGGCTGTCCCGATGCATCACCAGGAACTCCTCACCGAGGTCGATGGAGTCAGAGGCCCACGCCCCGACCGGGTGGACGGTGCAGTCGACCCCTTCCTCCGCTGCGATCAGGGACGGCCGCCACTGCTGGTAGTCCTCGTGCAGAAAGCTGTTCGTCGCCAGGTTCACGACGACGACCGTGTCGTTCGCCGTGCGAGCGACGATCACGCCGCACTCCTGATCGTCAGCAACTCCTGGAACCTCCTGCAAGTGGTCTATACCATGAGCCTGATTCCGCTCGGGTTCTCCTGGGTGGCCTTCGCCGTCGCCAACCGGGAACACCGCATCCTCCCGGCGTGGCTCGGCACGTGGGGATCCTGGCTGGTCGCCGCCGTCAGCATCCCCCAGGTCGTCTTCGTCTTCGTCCACACGGGGCCCTGGTCGCCGACCTCGCTCGGGCCCTTCCCCCTGCAAGGCGTACCCATGTGCGCCTGGACGACCGCGGCCGGCATCGCCTTCATCCGGCGCGGCCGAGCCCGGCCGCCGGGAAGCCACCGTCCCGCACCCGCGGCACCGTGACCGGCAGACGGTTCCCAGGCATGCCACGGAGGCCACCGCCGTCGAGCGTCCCGACCAGGTCGCGACACCGGTCGGCCTCCGCGTGCCGCCCCAGGCGGCACGCTTCCAGTCGGCGGAGTCCGAAGGCGTACACCGTCTTGAGTGACACCTGCGCGACATCGCCAAGTGCCCCGCCGTCACCACCGGCGCAAGGAAGGACCAGTACCCCTCACCCGCCACCGCCATACGCATGCTGCGCGAACACGACGAACAGACTGCCACGACGACAAGCACGTGATCACCCCGCTACTTTGCGGCTGGGGTCCGAGCCTTCAAGCGGAGCTTGCGCCCGCGCCTGACGCGTCGCCGCTCCTCCCGCTCCGCGTCGTCGACGGCATCCTGCCCGGCTTGTCCCTCCGGGCCGCCCCGTTCTGCCGGGCGTTCTCCGCCTCGTCAGCGGCCTTCTCCAAGGCGGTCAGCGTGTCGGGATCCAGATGCATCCCAGCGGCATCGTGGTGTGCCCGGACAGTCGTGGAGTCCACGCCGCCCAGGGACAGGTCCACCTCACCACGCCTCACGGCCCCGGCGATCGCACCCTCCAGCAACGCCTCGAAGACGCCGGCGTCACGCCACTGGCGGAAGCGGTTCGAAACGGTCGACCAGACTCCGAACTCCCGCGGCGTCTCCCGCCACTGGGCACTCGTCCTGAAGCGCCAGATCACACCCCCGAACTGCTGTCGCAGCCGCTCCGGATACGGGCCGCACTCGCCGATCGGCAAATACCGCCCAATGAACTCCCGCTCCGCGTCGAACAGTTGCGCGCGCGCCACGCAACAGGATCTACCGGATCAGGACCTACCCACGCAGGCGAATCCCACAAATTGATCACAACCAAATACGCGCCCTTGCTCCTCACAGCGCCCCCCAGGCCACCCGCGGCCCGCCAGCTGCCTCCACCCGCCGCACCGAGTGGAGGCAGCCACTCACAACGCCACACCACCGTCGATACGCAACACCTGACCCGTCACGTACCCGGCCTCGGGCGAGAGCAGGTAGGACACCATCGCGGCCACCTCCTCAGGCGTACCGAAACGCCGCAACGGTATCCGCTCCAGGACCGCTTTCCTGGACACCGAGGCGACCATGTCGGTATCGATGAAACCGGGAGCGACGGCGTTGGCCCGCACCCCGAGCCGCGCGAACTCCTTCGCCATCGCCTGGGTGAGAGCGATGATCCCGGCCTTGGACGCGGAATAGTTGGCCTGCCCGGCATTGCCGACCACCCCCGCCGCCGACGACAGGGTGACGATCGCACCGGCCCCACGCCGAGCCATCGGACGAGCCAGCGCACGCAACAGACCGGCCGTACCGTCGAGATTGGTCCGCACGACGGTGTCCCACTCGTCATCGGACATCAACATGAGCGGCCGATCCCGAGTGATCCCCGCCGAAGCCACGCCCGCCACGATCGGCCCGAACCCGGACTCGACCTCGGCAACGAAGCCACGGACCCCGTCACGGTCGGCAATGTCCACACGCCGGACCAGCACCCGCCGCCCGCAATCGCGTACCTCCCGGGCAGTCACTTCAGCCGCCACGGCATCGGAACGGTACGACAACGCCACATCGAAACCATCACGCGCCAGGCGAACCGCGATGGCCCGCCCGATCCCCCGCGACCCACCAGCCACCAACGCCACCGGGCCAACACCACCCACCCCACCCACACCATCAGACGACACACCCACTCCTCTCCCAGAGAAGCAACGAGCGTCACCCACACCCCTCAACCACACCTGGCAGAAGACTTAAGGGAACGTTGGATCCACGACGCCCAACTGCACCCAGCTGCGCCCGGTTGCGCCGGGCTGTGCCCGGCTGTGCCGGCCGCCCGGCGAGGACCGGGGGCGCGATTCGGACACAAGCTACCGACCGGGCGGGCAGGCAGGCGGGCAGGCAGGCGGGCGGGCGGGGTGGTATCTCACGTCATCGCTCCTGGAATGTGGCAGGACGGTCGTACCGGATCTCGACCCACGTCGGCCGGTCGGTGAGAGGTCAGTGATCAACTCCGAGAAACAGGACCGTGGCCCAGTCGCTGGTGACCAACAGCAGGTTGCGCGACCATACGGCACCCATGCCCATCCGCGGGCCGTCGACGTCGCCGGAGCTTCGGACGGGCCCCAGATGGGCTTCGATGAGGTCGGCGATGCCATCGGCGAGTTCGCCCGCCCGCCGGATCTCGGCGGGCGGGCGCAGGTCGACGCCCGGCCACCTGCCGGCGGGCTGCATGATGCCGGCGGTCACCTGCCGGCGCAGGATGTCCCGCCAGGCTTGCGGTGACTCGAACGGATCGACAGACACCGCCACCTGATATCCACTGGGCCCCGCGTCGTAGACGGCTTGAGCGAGACGCTTCATCCGGTCACGACCGGGTGTCGTCCCAGCCACCGGGACGACATGGAAGAGGTCGATGGACGACACGTGGTTGCAGTCGTCGAGCAGCTCCTCAAGCGGTTCGGCCGCGGCGTCCACCGCGGCCGGAGCGTCGAGCGGATTCAACATGGGCGTCCGGGTCCTCCGTGCGGTTCTGCGCTTCGGCCTCAGTGTGCCAGCCGAGCACGCTCATGCTGCGAGGCTTTCGGGGCGTCCGACGAGCCGACCACGTCCGAAACGGGCCCCGGCGCGGACCGGCGGGACGAACAGAACCCGCACCCCAAAAATCTTCGGCGACTTCCCCCGCCACGGCGGAAGAACCTTCGAGGAAGACCACTGCCGCTCGCCCGAGGCCCCGTCCACGCGGCAGCCGTTCACACATGCCGCAGTGACCTCGACGGGACCCACCGCAGTGACCACGGCGCGGGACCGGCGGTGGCCGTCGCGGACCACCAGACGTCGGCCGGCCACGCCGGTCGCGGCTGCCAACTCCGCTACGTACCGGAGGCTTCCGCCTCCAGTGCGGCGGCGAGCATCCGTCGGGTGCCCTCGCGGACGATCCCATCCATCACGGACCCGGACTCCGCGGAGCCGTCAGCGGTGACCACGCCGAGCACGGGCATGCCTTCCCGACCCGTAGTGCAACGGGGGCCTACTCGGTGACCATCAACAGATCACTCGGGAAGGCACACCCTCCACGCGCCCTCCCGAAACTGTTCCACAGGCCTTGAGCATTGCCCGGCGCGAACCTCGGGCACGAGCACCGGGCGACCCCGGGTGAGGGCGGTCCCGGGGCTCCCGCCCCGGGATGGGAGCCCCGGGCGGGAGCGGTCCAGGGTGGCGTGGTCGAGCCTCCTGGGGTCGTTCGAGTGCCGGCACGGGCAGGCACCGGCACTGGTGCTCAGGTCATCACTCCGGGGATGTCGGGCAGGACGGTCGTACCGACGGGCCGGTCGGTGAGGGCGGTCCTGAGGACGGCGCCGCGCTCGCGTCCGTCGATGACGTGCGCGCTGCGGACTCCGTTGCGTACGGCGTCCAGGCATCCGCGCATCTTCGGAAGCATCCCCGAGGACAGGTGAGGGAGCAGGTCCTCCAGTTCCTTGGCCGTGAGCCGTTCGTAGATCTCCCCGGTGTGCGGCCAGTTCGCATGGAGACCGGCGACATCGGTGACCAGGAGGAGCTTCGAGGCGTGCAGCGCGGTCGCGAGGGCCGCGGCCATGGTGTCGGCGTTCACGTTGTAGACGTGGGTGTCCTCCGTGCTGCGCGCGACGGAGGAGACGATCGGGATGAGGCCGTCGGCCAGCAGGGTCCGGAGGAGTCGCGGAGCGACGCGGGCAACCGCTCCCACCCGGCCGATGTCGACGGGTCGCCCGTCGACATCGGGCCGGTGCCGTACGGCGGTGAGCATGTCCGTGTCCTCGCCCGTGACGCCCACGGCGAGCGGCCGGTGCTCGTTGACCAGGCCGACGAGCTCACGCTGCACCACACCGGTGAGCACCATCCGTACGACGTCCATGGCGGCCTCGGAGGTGACCCGCAGGCCGTTCCTGAACTCGGAGGCGATACCACGACGTTCGAGCTCGGTACTGATCTGCGGCCCACCCCCGTGGACGACGACGGGCCGCAGCCCGGCGTCACGCAGTCGCACCACGTCACGGGCGAAACCGCGACGCAGTTCGTCGTCGGCCATCGTGCTGCCACCAAGCTTGATCACGACAATCTCACCGAACACGCCGGGCGCGTCGGGCACGTCGGGCACGTCAGACGCGACGACGGTGCGGCCGGAGGCGGCGGCGACGGGACGTGTACTCATCAGAAGTCGGCACCGTTCTCGTAGGCACGGACCGAACCGGGACCCTCGGTCCGGGCCACGCCCCGGGCACCACAGGCCACCGGGCCGGCAGTGCCAGCGAAACCCCGACGAGTCGACCCGACAACACCCCGGCCCGAAGGAGCCGACATGCCGACGCCCTCACCCACCCCCACGACACTCCGACCGCCCCCACGGGCCGGAACCGTCTCGCGCACCGAGCCGGCCGTCGTGACAACCACCCCCGCTTCCACCGCTCCGGTGAAGGAAGACCCGGCCACCTCCTGTGCCGCCCCGCCCGGCGAACAGTCCACCGGACGTCCTACACCGATCAACCCAGCCGACCAGCGGGCCACCCCATCGACGGGAACGCCCGGCAGGTGACCGACCTCGCCGACGGACGCCCGCGTGCCCGCGGATCCGTCCGCCCCGGAACAGGCTTCGGCGTCAACGGAGTCGAGGATCACCAGCGGTGTCGGTCCGTCGGCGACCACTCGCTTCGTCCGGGTGACGGGCGCCGCGGCGACACGGGTGGACGTGAAGGCGCCGGCGCCGGCCTTGCCCGGGCCGTGGGTGACAGCCAGGGCCAGGACGGGTGTCCCGGCCGGACTACTGCCGGCGGCGGCTTCGACCGCGGCGAATCCCTTCGACGTCGTCATGCTCATGGGGCGGCTCCTATGGTGGTCAGTCCGGTGTCCTCGGGAGATCGATGGACAAGGTTCATGCGCTGCGCAGCGTCGCCCGCGGCCCCCCGGTGGTGGGGCTGAGGTGGATTCCATTTCCTGTTCGGCGAGTTGAGGCAGGCACGGATGGAACACCCCTCAGCAGCCGACCGACGTCGGCGGCCCTGGCGAGGGATCCGATGCGCTCCCCGGGATGGTGGAGCGGAGGCCTCCGCATTTCACCGCCCACGCGACCGCCGAATCCGGCAACGGCTCCTCACAGCGTCATTCCCCCCGCCCCCTCCCGCCCTCCGGCCGGGAGACCGTCTGTGAATTCTCTCGCCAGGCGCCGCGGACACTACCGGCACATCGAAAGCAACCCACTCCACGGTAGACACTCCCGGAAGCATTCACACCGCGGCACGTTGTCCTGTCCACAGGACACACACCCCATGCACGGCCCACGACACAACGCCCAAGTCAGCACCTCGACAACGCCTTTGGGGACACCGCAGCCGTGCGACACCCTCCCGACGGCAGACATTCCCACAAGCAATCACACCGTACCGGCACATCGTCCCGTCCACAGGACACACATCCATTGCACGACCGGCCGCACGACAGCCAAACTGGCACCCAGACCACGATTGTTGGGGACACCACGGTCGTACCGCACCCTCACGACGGCATCGCGGCGGCTCCGCCGTTTCCCGGCACCTGCGGGGCTGATGCCACCGGCCCGCCCGCGGTGCCGGACAGCGACGACTCCTCACCCCACGTACGCAGGGGCCGACACCGCCGTTCCCCTGCGTGGAGGGACGGCCTCACACCGGCCGCCCCGGAGTTCCGGCCGGACCTCCCGGCCCCGACGAAACCGAATCCCCGCCCCGCACCGAGCCGATCGCCCCAAGCAAGCCGCCCACCCCCCATCACGCATCACACGTCCCGCCAAGGACGGTCCCGCGATGACCGGTCACCACTCCGGAAACGGCCGAACGTGGTCCATCAACCACAACAACCTCCGTCCAGCCGCCGCCTCCTCCGGCCGCACCGAGGACGCCACACCTTCGAAGACCGACCGGCCCGCGTGGACAGCCGCCCTCGCGGCCGTCTCCCAACCGGGTTGCCGCCCGAAGCTCACAGCGCGCCTGCCACCCCCGGCCGCCGCAGCGGCACAGTGCCACTGGTCGGCCTGGCAGATACTCCCCAACAGGTCCAACATCTCAGCCTTGCACGCCACATGCGGACTCCCGACCAACTCGACGAGAAACGGGACCACGCAGGCCGTGACCTCACCGACGACGAACCCGAGCGCGCACACGGAATCACCCAGCTCATCGATCGCGACGCGAGCCACATCCTCACCGCCGTACGCGATCCGGGACAACAGGAGGGGAACACCACCCGCCGGAGCCCCCGCCGCATCACGCAACTCCGCCCAGCGAACCCCAGAGAGACTCCCCAACACACTTCCCACGCCCTGCTCCTCCACAGACCCTCACACCACACCACCAACGACCCGACACCGGCACCCTCACCGGACAACACCCACCCGCAGACGCCGCAGCGACCCGATGCCGTGATCCATCCCGTAGCCCGAGAAACCACCACACCGGAACCACCCCGGGCAACCTCCCTCACCAACCCACACCCACACAAGCCCAAAGAAGCCCACCACCACCCCCCAACCACAACAGCACCGGCACGGTCGGGCGGCAGTCCTCATGAGTGAGAGCGGCGGCCGACGATGAGCAACGACAGGCACCCGAGACGCAGCCGACCCCGAAGCCTGCCGCCTCCGGACGCACCACCGCAGAATCACCTCCGCCCGACTCGGCCAGACAGACGACCACCCCCGCAACCGTGAGCTGAACGCACCACCCGACACCCACACCCCCACCAACCAACTCACCACCACCGGCACGATGCGATCACGACCGGTCGTTGCCACCGGGCCGTCGGAGTATCGCGACCCCGCCGTCAGGAATGCGGAGGACGCCCTCGAACGGATCCGGCACAATTCCCATCGCTACCCTGAGGCGGTCGACAGCCTGACGGAAAGCGAAGAAGCACCTTGATCTCTGACTACCAGCAGCGACTGCGCGAACGGTTCCTGTCCGTGCCCGTCACTCCGCCGCCCGCCCCCTGGCGGCCGGTCCTGAACCGGCGCACCCCCATCGGCGGACTGCTCGGCATCGGCTTCGCCCCCGCGCCCGACGACGGCCGCGACCTCGTCATGGTGGTCTCCCTCGCCGGCCACGGGCTCTTCGACGCCGTCACCGGCGAGAAGATCGCCCGGGACCGTGACCCAGACCCCGACGACAGCACCCCGGACGCGGTTCCGGACCTCTCCTGCCCCGGGCTCGGGCCCATCGCCACGACCCGAGTACGCATCGCCGGCCTGTTCGGTGGCGGACTGCACACCACCACCGTAGACGGCTGGACCCTGGACGTCGTCAGCCCCGAATGGCCGCACGACCGCGTCCTGCTGTCCGCGGACGGCGGAGTGCACGACGGGCCGCACGGCGAAAGCTGGTGGCACATCTTCGACGCCAACTACTCCGAACTCCGGGCCGCCGGCTTCTCACCCTCCGGACGCACCCTCGCCGTCGCCACCAGCAGCGACCTCACCCTCTGGACACGCCCGGCACCCGACACGGCACCCCCAGCCGAGGCCGGCGCATGACACGCGACGGACCTTCGGCGGCACCATCATCGAGGCCGGCACCGGCTCCTACCGACTCGCCACCACCCGCACCCGAGCCGAAAAGGCGGCCGTCGGCTGACCGGGCTCACGCGTTTCACCACTCTCACGCAGAACCCTCTTGAGGCCCTCGGAGACAACGGTCTATCGTCAGGACACCAGTTTTCTGACCATCTGGAAGTCTTTATGCCTCGCCGTTCACCAGGCGAGATCAGGGCCGAACAGTCCCCGCGCAGGGGAACCGGCACCAGGCAAGTCATCACGGGCTTGTCCGCTGCGACAAATCGACAGATCGCGCAGTTCGAGGCGCGACACCGGCTGCCCCCTGGGTCTGTCGCCCATGCCTTCCGGGCATGGGCCTTGGCGCTTCATGAGTGGCCAGACCATGGATCCAACCGTGGACACGGGACCACGGACTGGAGAGACCGGCACGCCCGAACGCTCCTGGAAGGGGCGGCCGCATCCATGCGACGAAAGGCGCGTCGTGAACTCCTCACAGCGGTCGCGCCTCTGGACGACCACTTCCTGGCGCGGACACTGCAGGATCCCTTCGCACCTGCCTTCGAGCCTTGGTGGAAGCGTCGACTCAGATGACGACCTACTTCCAGACGCCACCCGACGGCGCCGCTGACTTCAGGCGCTGCTGCTTCTCATCGACATTTCCAGCCACTCGGAGCGGGGACCGCTGCTGAGATCCGTCGACATCCGCTCCCCCTTCCGACCTACCGAGCCACGCGATCCTCGTGGAGACACCGCACCAAGTCGCCGGACGGGCCGTCAAGGTGCCCGGACCGGGTCGGCAGCGGACCGTCATAGACGCCCGCTGTCGTCGCAGGGTTGAACTCTTCGTTCGGCCGGCAGAGAACGGACGAACCTGCCGTCCCGTGCCACGAGACCTTGACCATCCGCCGAACGGTCTCGCCCCGGGCGCGATCTCATCCGGTCGGGGCGTCTGCTCCGCCGTGCCCGGTCCCCGGGCCGTCGGTCCCAGCGAACCGTGTCGGTGCGGTGAACGTCGGGTCGTGGCCGGCCAAGGCGCAGCTGGCCGCCCACAGCCGCGCCGCGGTCGTGGTGTCGGCCATGTGGTTCCAGGGGGGCTCGATCCTGGGCCTGCCGCGCAGCCCGAACGCTCGGGGGCTCACCATCTGACCGCCGCGCACGCCCGGGTCGAGCACCACCCGGACAGCGGGCCACGCGGCCGCGTCCTTGCCCTGGACGAGAAGGCCAAGCGGCAGGCGGCTCTCCCGCTCGGCTGCAGCGGCTTCGGCCACGTCGACCTCACGGTGGTCCGGCGCAACGCGATCGTCACCGTCAGGTTCTCTGCGCTCACCTACTCCGGCATGACCCTCAAGGACGTTCCCAGCGCCACCGCCGAGGCCGCCGCCATCGCCTGCGCAAAGGATGCGCTGGGTACGCTCGCCACTTCGTGAACCCTGCTCCGGACCTGCACGTACGCCCGCTCACCGCCGTCTGACCGGGCAGCAGACCGGGCAGGCGGGGTAGGGGTGTAGGGGAACAGGTGCGATCCGCCTCAGCCGCCGGAGGAACTGTGCCGGCCGTGGCCACGGCGTTGCACTCGGTGGCGGCCGGTTGGGAGTACCGAGTTGGAGCGGGCCAAGATGGTCCGATGAGCCAACAGACAGACGGTGCAGCCGAAGCGGTCCCGAACGAGTCGAAGCGGGGAAGCTTCCGCTTGGCGGCCTACGCCGTGTGCATCGAGGACGGGCGGGTGCTGCTCGCCCGTCACGTGTCGAACAACTGGACTCTTCCGGGCGGTAGGGTCGAGCACGCGGAGGATCCGTTCGACACGGTGATCCGGGAGGTTGCGGAGGAGACCGGCTGCTCCGCAGTGGTCGAGCGCCTGTTGGGCGTGGACTCCAGGGTGATCCCCGCGGCCGTCGCGCGTGCGGGAATCGAGCACCAGAATGTCGGCATCTTCTACCAGGTCCGTATCACCGGCGGCCGGCTCCGGCCCGAACCGTCCGGCGAAACCGTCGAGTCGGTCCGGATTCCGATCCCCGAGGTCGCTCGCCTCCGCCGCTCGTCGCTGGTCGACATCGGCCTCGCCCTGGCGCAGGCGGTTCCGGCCACCGGCCACGTCGCTCCTGTCCCGGTCGGCGGCCTGATCCAGCACTGAGGCGCCTGTCGGCAGACTCGAACATTCACTGGCGCGGAGCAGGGCCATGCTCGACCGGCCACCTCGACTGCAGCTGCGTAGGCGGTCATGACAGCCCCGGCCGACGGCGGTCGGCTCCCTGCCGTACGGTCCGGAGGTCGGCTGCGACATCGAGTTCCGGGACTCCGCTGCCCCTCCCCCGCGGCCACCGCCACCGCCACCGCCACCACTGTCGCCGGCGCCACCTACCCGGATTTCTGCGGGACCGTTCACCGACATCGAGTTCCGAAACGGGATGCCGACGCTGTCCACCTGCGGATTCGTCACCACGGACGCGAGCTCCGGCGGTCGTCGCTTCCCGACGCCCGCGCGAGGTCTGGTGAGCACCGACCTTGCGCGGCCGACGCCCCTCGGTGCAGGGCGGCCGGCGCCGCGGTGCACGCCTTGCCGAGTGATCGTCATAGAGGGCTATAGTGCTAGGCAACTAGATAAATGGAGGAACCGGTGATTGAGTTCCACCTGGACAGCCGGTCCGGCCTGTCCCCGTACCAACAGCTGGTCCAGCAGGTGCGGCACGCTCTGCGCCTGGGCCTGCTGAAGGAGGGCGACCGGCTGCCGACGGTCAAGGACGTGGCCAAGCAGACGGCGATCAACCCGAACACGGTGCTCAAGGCGTACCGGGAGCTGGAGCACGAGGGCCTGGTGGCCGCCCGCCCCGGCGTCGGGACGTTCGTGACCCGGACACTGGCCGACGGCACGCTCGCCGCGCAGGGACCGCTGCGCAAGGACCTGCGGCGCTGGCTGACCAAGGCCCGCCTGGCCGGGCTCGACGACGAGAGCATCGAGGCGCTGTTCGTGAACACGTTTCGCAACGCCGCCGGAGAGGACGTAGCGTGAGCACTGTCCTGCGAGCCCAGGGCTTGGGCAAGAGGCACAAGCAGCGCTGGGCGCTGCAGAACTGCGACCTGGACGTCCCCGCCGGCCGGGTGGTGGGCCTGGTCGGCCCCAACGGCGCCGGCAAGTCGACCTTGTTGAAGTTAGCCTCCGGCATGCTGACCCCGACGGCCGGCACCATCGAGGTGTGCGGCGGTCGTCCCGCTGCGGGTGTGGAACAGCTGGCCAAGGTCGGCTTCGTCGCCCAGGACACCCCGACCTACTCCACGCTGAGCGTCGCCGACCACCTCGACCTCGGCAAGCGCCTCAACCCGAACTGGGACGACGCCGTGGCGCGCGACCGGATCCGTCGCCTCGGCCTCGACCCCAAGCAGCGGGCCGGCAAGCTGTCCGGCGGCCAGCGCGCGCAGCTCGCTCTCACCCTGGGCATCGCCAAGCGCCCGGAGCTGCTCATCCTGGACGAGCCGGTCGCGGCACTGGACCCGCTCGCCCGGCGTGAGTTCATGCAGGACCTGATGGAGGCCGTCGCCGAGTACGAGCTGAGCGTCGTGCTCTCCTCCCACCTGGTCTCCGACGTGGAGCGGACCTGCGACTACGTCATCGTGCTGGTCGACTCCCGAGTGCAGGTGGCCGGCGACATCGACGACCTGGTCGCCTGCCACCACCGGCTCACCGGACCGCGCCGGGACGCGGACGGGCTTCCGGCCGGCCGGCACGTCATCACCGCCAGCCACACAGCCCGGCAGACCACTCTCCTGGTGCGCACCGACACCGCGGTCCACGACCCGTCCTGGACCGTCAGCCCGCTGGGTCTGGAAGACATCGTCCTGGCCTACATGGCCCGACCCGCCGATGCGGTACGTGACACCCGACCCGCGCTGGAGGTACTCCGATGATCTGGCTGACCTGGCGCCAGCTCCGCACCCAGGCCGCCGTGGTGGTCGCCGCCGTGGCTGCCCTCGCCGCCGTCCTCGCGGTCACCGGCCCGCAGTTGGCCGACCTCTACCGAGCGGCCGGCAGAAACCTGGTGGACCAGGTCTCCAGCACGGACCAATCCCTCTACTACACCGGGCTGTTGGTCGTGCTCGCCGTGCCGGCGGTCATCGGGATGTTCTGGGGCGCGCCGCTGGTCTCCCGTGAACTGGAGACCGGCACCCACTACCTCGCGTGGAACCAGGGCGTCACCCGCACGCGTTGGCTGGCGACCAAGCTGGGCCTCGGTGCGGCGGCCTCCATGACCGCCGCCGGACTGACCAGCCTCGCGGTGAGCTGGTGGAGCAGCCCCATCGACCGGGCTGTCGACGGCGGCGGCGCGACGGACACCTACTTCCCGCGGCTCGACCCCGTGGCCTTCGCCGCACGGGGTGTCGTCCCCATGGCCCACGCCGCCTTCGCCTTCGTCCTGGGCGTCGCCCTCGGCCTCGTCATCCGCCGCACCCTGCCGGCGATGGCCACCACACTCGCCCTCTACGCCGCCGTCCAGCTCGTGGTGCCGATGTGGATCCGGTCCCACCTGGCCGCTGCGGACCAGACCACCCTGCCCATCGAGCCCGACGGCGCCCCCATCAGCATCCAGGACGGCGCCGCGCAGATCGTCGCGCACCTCGAAGAAGTGCCCGGGGCCTGGGTCGTCTCCCAACAGACCCTGAACGCCGCCGGTCAGCCCGCCCCCGTGCCGTCGTCCTTCGCCGACTGCCTGCACACCGAGTCGGGCCCACCCACCCTGCAGCAGGTCGACGGCTGCGTCGCAGACCTCGGCGCCCTGGGCTACGCACAGCAGGTGAAGTACCAGCCCGCCGGAAACTTCTGGGCTCTTCAATGGGCCGAGACCGGGCTCTACCTCGGCCTCGCCCTGGCCCTCACCGGGTTCTGCGCCTGGTGGATCCGCCGCCGAGTGACCTGACGGACACCGGTCGCACCACGGAAGCACCCGCGAGGGGCAGCCGGGTCCCGGCCGCCCCTCGCAGCGCCTCGACAGGGCCCTCTCGACCGGCGGACAAGGCGGAGCCTCCCGCGGGTGGGCGATGGTCCCGGGTTCGAGGAGGGCTTCCTTGTCCGGGACCGGCTGCTCGCGCGCAGCCGACGGTGCCGGCCGTGACCGGACCCGACTCTCCAGGTCCGGTCACGCCGGCGGCCCGGGGTGGGCCGGGATCAGCGCAGCCCGGCGAAGAGGTCGTTCTCGGGTACGGCCGCGCCGGTGGTGTCCCGCACCCGCACGAAGGTCTCCACGCCCATCAGCTCGGTGAACCTCTCCTTGCCCATCTTCAGGAAGAAGATGCTCTCGCCCTGGCTGGCGTGTGCGGCCAGGGCGTCGAACTTCTGGCCACCGAACGCGGTGGTGTCCACCCAGGTGGTGATCTCCTCGTCGGGGAGTCCGAGCTCGGGCATCGCGGCGGCCTCGGCCGGATCCGGCTCCTCCCAGTCCGCGCCGAACTCGCGCATGACCTCCCCGAACCGCTGCATCGTCGAACGCGGCGCCGTCGTCCAGTACACCTTCGGCGTCATCCCGGTCAGCGCCAGCGCCGCCATCGTGACGCGGTTCGCCTGGATGTGGTCGGGGTGGCCGTAGAACCCGTTCTCGTCGTAGGTCACCACCACATCGGGCTGGTGGCGTCGCAGGAGTTCGGCGATACGCGCGGCGCCCTCCTCAACGGGCGTCTGCCAGAAGGACCCGGGCGCGTCGTTGGCCGACCAGCCCATCATCCCGGAGTCGGCGTAACCCAACAGCTCCAGGTGACTGATCTTCAGGACCTCGCAGCTCGCCTCCAGTTCCTGACGGCGCATCGCGGCGACGGCTGCCGGATCGTGCCCGGGCTCACCCGGCTTGACACCCCCCGGTCCGTCACCGCAACCGCCGTCGGTACACGTGACCAGGACGGTGCGCATTCCCTCGGCGGCGTACCGCGCGAGGACACCCCCTGTCCCGGTGGCCTCGTCGTCGGGGTGGGCGTGTACCGCCATCAGGGTCAAGGGTCGATCTGCCATGGAAGCCATCCTTCGGTGTGAAAACGTGCTCGGTCCGAGTCTGCGGTACGCGGGCAGGTGCCCGCCGCACAATTCGGGATGACCGGGCACACCGAGGGACTGGGGGCCGGGGGCCGGGGCCCGCGACCCGGGAGCCGGGAGCCGGGAGCCGGGCTGCCTCCTCGCCGTCAGTCGATGAGGCCGAGCCGCTGTCCGCCCCGGCCGTGCAGTCGCCTGAGGAAGGCGAGCACGCCGGCGGAGCCGCCGGCCCAGCCGGCGCTCGACCGGGTCAGGCCGACGTCCGGGAACACCGGAGCCGACGGGGTGCCGCCGCTGCGGCTCAGGATGAGCGCGGCGACGGTCTCGGCGGCGTCCCAGAACTCCTCGGCCCCTGACGCCTCGGCCCCTGACGCCTTGGCCCCGGACGCTCTGGCTCCTGACGCCTTGGCGACGTCCACCATCAGGTCACCGACCCCGGACAGCCCGCAGCACTGGGTGACCAACGGCATTCGCGGCGCCAGCACCGCACAGGTGCGCGCGGTCCGCTCCGCGAGGACGAGGTAGTCGGGTTCGCCGAGGCGGTCGGCGGCCCGGACGAGCACCGCCCCGATCCCGGCCAGGCCCCGGCACCACGAGCCGTAGCGGCGCGTCGCTCCCGGGCGGGACGCCGCCGCGACGAGGCCCGGTGTGATGGCGGCGAGGTGCGCGCACGCCTGCCCGGCCCTGCGCGCGGCGGCGGGATCCCCGCTCGCACTCGCGTACTCCAGCAGGAAGTACGCGACACCCGCCTCGCCGTGGGCGAGCCCTTCGAGCAGGGCGGCGCTGCCGGCCGTACCGGCGCCCCCGGGCGTCAGCCTGGCCGTGTCGGACGCCAGCATCCGATCGCACTCGGCGGCGACGGCGAGGTGCCGGGCAGCGAGTGCGCTGTCGCCGCCCGCGAGGGCGTGCCGGGCGAGCAGCAGGCGGCCGATGCCGATTCCGGCGACGCCCTCGATCAGGTCCGCTTCCGGCGGTCCGCCGTCCGGTCCCGTCGTGGGCAGGACCGGGTGGTGTCCCGGCCCTGCCGTGCCGGCCGCGCCCCCGTCCCCGGCGTGCGGGGTCGTGCCTGCCTCGGCGAGGAAGAGTTCGACGCCGGTGCGGCCCGAGTAGAAACCCGGTGTCAGGCTCCTGGACTGGCTCGCCGTCCACTGCGCCAGGGCGTCGACGGTCTCGCGCACCCCGGGCCGGTGGAGGTGGTGGAGGAGTTCCAGGCCGAGCCCGGAGCTTCCGGCGTAGACGTCGACCGGTGCCGGGATGTTCGCGCGTGCGGCGAGCACGGGGTCCGCGATCCTGCGGGCCTCGTCGACGCAGTACGCGGTCGTGTGCGCGATGATCTCCTCGATCAGGCCGTCGCCGACTCGGAGCCGGCCCGGCCCCAGGGACGCCCGGCTCGCCGCCGGCGGCCCGGACACCCTGGGCGCCCCGGTGCGGAGCCGGTCGGCGCCGGCCGTCCGCACGGCCGGATCGAAGCTCGTCAACTCGGCGATCACGGCCCGGATCCACCGGTGGTCGTCGCCGGGAAGCGCCCATGCGAGGCCGGCGAGGGTGCGATCCCGGTTGACGGCCCGGTCGGCGTCGACGATCACCGGATCCATGCCGGTGGCGGCGAAGCAGAGGGACGCGCCCAGGGCGTAGTAGTCGTCGGCGGGCTCGGCCGGTCCGGTCGAACGCCGTACCGGGTCGCTGTAGCCGGGGGTCGAGCCGTCCGGACCGGCGCCGTCGACGGCGCTGATCCCGAAGTCGATCACATGGCACCGGCCCGTGGCGTCGAGCACGACGTTGTCGGGCTTGAGATCGCGGACGACCACGCCCCGGAGATGGATGCCGTCCACGACGCGGAGGAGCCGGGCGGCCAGATCGTGCAGCGTGCGCGACGGCCGGGCCTCGTCGTCCCGGTACGGGCCGTTCTCCTGGACGTCCCGCCGGAGGTCCCGATCGCCGCAGTCGGTCGTCACCAGGTACTCGTCCGAGCGGTGCCGGAAGTAGTCGAGCGCGCGGGGTACCCCCGCGACGGTGTCGAGCGCGGCCAGGACCGTCCGTTCGTTGCGCAGCCGGTCACGGGTGTCCGCACCGGACTCGTCCTCGGCAACGAAGGCTCGCGCCTGCTTGACGACCACCGGCAGCCCGGTGACCCGGTCGACCGCGCGGTAGACGTTGCCCTGCGGCTTGCGCACGATGCCGCCGGTGACCCGGTAGCGTCCACCGTCGAATCCGAGCGAGGGGCGCGGCCGGGCGCCCTGCCCGGACCGGTTCTCGAAGGGGTCCTCGGCCCAGGGCGGGCAGCGGTACGCACCGGTGGCGAGGCCGTCGAAGACCCGACCGTCCGGGCCCACCATGACCGACTCCAGTCGCCCGCTCCGGCCGGTCCGGTAGTCGCCGGTGAATGGCCCGTAGCGGTAGTAGACGGGGGAACGAGGATCGACCCGCCGATCGCTGACGATCTGCGGACCCTCCCGGCCGCGCAGCACGGCGACGAGTTCGTCGGCGAGCCCGACGACGGTGCCGGGTGGCGGATAGACCGTGATCGCCTTCCCGACGGCACCCGCGCTCGACACGCCTGAGTTGATCGCGCGCAGGGCTTCCGGACTGCCGGCCCACTTCGCGTGGCAGACGTGGCGCAGCAGCACCGGCAGGACGAGGCCGGTCACGGCGTCGAGGTCGGCGGGCCGGGCCGAGACGTGCAGCTTCCAACCGTGCTCCATCGCCGGCATTCGCGGATCGTTCAGGTACGACCAGGTGTCATCGGACCATCCGCTGCGGCCGGCGATGGGCGCGGCCATCGTCAGGAGTTGAGGTCGCAGGCGAAGCGCGTGGTCGCGGTGACCCACGGATCCGCGAGACACGCCGTGACGTCGTGGTCGCTGCGGTCGTCGTCGTCGAACACGACGGCCTCGTCGTCGAACACCAGCGGACCCGCGTCGCGGATCTCGTCGATCAGGGCAGTGGGCATGTGACGCCTCCAGGTCTTGTCGTGCGTCCCGCGACGGTACGGATCGCGGCCGTCGCCGGACCGCCGGGCCCGATCGGGCCGCGGTCCTGACCCCCGAAGGTAGGTAGGAATGATTGGCCTGACAAGGGGTCAGAAGCCATCGAATTCACGCGATCGACATAATCGTGGAGGAGTGATGTGCGGCAGTTCGGCACCAGCGGGCCGGGATCACAGCACCTCACGACGCCGCCCTCGGCATCGAGGGCGGCGGGGAGCACCGCCACGAGGGCCCGGCGCGAGGCGAAGGGACGAGGGCCGGAACAGGCCGCCGACGGCGACGACCACCGGCGGCCCCTCCGGATGCCCGCGTCAGTAGACCAGGATGTCCCAGTGGCTGCCCTCGTTGCAGTACAGGTTGCCCGAAGCGGCCCTCCACTGCGGGTAGCCGTCACCCCGGAGGCCGATGTAGGTGAAGCTGTTCTGGATGTAGCCGTCGATGCAGGAGTTGCGGGAGATGTCGACCTTGTAGCCGTTGTAGTGGCTGTAGGTTCCGGAGGCGTGGCCCACCTCGGTGCCACCCGTGATGTTGATGGCACAACCGCTGGACTGCTTGAGGGTGATGATCGTACTCACCGTGCCGGAGTTGATCTGCTCGAACGAGGTGCAGGTGGAGTTGGACCGGGTGGTGCATCCGCCACTGGAACTCCACGTGATGCCGGCGCTCCTGAACTGACCGGCGGCCGTCGACTGCGACAGCTTGGTGCCACTGGCGCCGGCCGTGGGCGCCGAGACGGCGAGCCCGGCCAGGGCCAGGGCGACGACGGTGGCTGCGGTACGGGGCTTCATCTGCTCTCCCGGTGAGGGCGGTGGACTTCGGGCTTGGCCCCGGTCACGGCCGGCCGGACACGCCCGGCCTCGACCTGCCGGGCGAGCAGTCGAGCGCCGGGCGGGCGGGGCCGACCGGACAGGGGGTCTCGCGAAGTGCGCTGTTCCGGCGGTGCTCCCGGCCCGCGCGGGGCGGATGATCTGCCCAAGCCCCGACCGTGTTAGCAGGACTCCGGGGCACCGACGAGAGGGTTCCGACGAGAGACCCCCGACGAGATGGCCCCGACGAGATGGCTCCGACGGACTGGGACGGGGAGACAGGCGGGTCCGGGGCCGGCCGGGCCCTGCGACGCGCGGAAGGGGAAACAGGCCAGTGGAGGGTCCGTGCGGGAAGCGGTGCGACACCCAGGATGAACCCGATGTCGTCTATGCGAGTAGACCTCGGCCTGTGAATTTCGCGTGGCGACCACGTGTCCGAACGACCGGAAAGGCAGCTGCCCCGGGCGACTCCCGGGTCCTGACGCCTCCGCCCGACGGCGCCGGCAGCGCCACGGCTTCCAGGCAGGCACGCCCACCCGGGTGTACGGCAGACCGCCCCGGCCGCGACCGCGCACGACCGCCCGTCGAGGAACGGACACAACTCGGGCCACACCAGCTGGACTTCACCACAGAAGATGCCCGCAGTCGCCGCCGACGGCAGATGACCTCCAAGCCGCCGAGCGGAGCGAACTCCCAGCCCTGGGCGGCCTTCGACTGACGTCCCCGCCGTCCCCGCCGTACCCGTCAGTCCCCGCTGTCCCTGCCGCCCCCGCCGCCCCCGTCAGTCCCGTGCCGGGACGCGGGGAGGGCGCCGTACACCGGTGTCGCAACGGCCCTGACGAGGCATCATGAGGGAAGGCATGCATGACCGCCGAAGGCGATCTCCGGCGCTCGTGCCGGTAGCCGACGCGAGGCCTGGCGGCGCGCTGGAGATCAGGCGAGAGTCGGCAGAACGGAGGATCCGGGATGCGCCCCGTCCGCAAGGCGACGCCGTTCGTGGTGTTCGCGCTCCTGGTCGCGCTGCTCACCCTCACCGACGACGACAAGTCCGGCAGCAGCAAGCAGGAGAACCGCCCGACCAATCCGGGCGGACGGATCGACCCCTTCCCCGCCTTCCCTCCCCCGCTCCCCCCGCCTCCGCCCTACCCCGGGTGGCCGGGACCTCCACCAGGCAGCGTGCCGTTCCTCCGATAGTCCTCACCGGTGCGCCCCGAGCAGCGACACCGTCGGGGGCACGGTGCGGCCGCGAGGGCGCAGAGCCGAGGCGCGGGGCCGGGCCCGGAGCCGGGGCCCGGAGCCGGGGCGGGCCTTCGGGGACCGGCGTGTTCCGTACGGTCCGCGGCCGAGGCGCTCCCCCTCCTCGGAGGCGGCGCGGATCAGCCGGTCGGGCGGCACCCCTGATCCGGCTTCCGAAGAGGCCGAGTCAGGCCTGCGCGTGAGGCCGGGACGATCCCGTCGAGCCGGATCCGTCCGGGCCGCCGCCGGTTCGGCCGATCGTCCGGCCCCTGGCGAGCCGAGCCGGTGCGCGCGCCAGACGCCGGACGACCGTCTTCCTCCGCCTCATCCTCCGACGCGCCTCTTCGCCCCACCTCCCGCCGCTCGTCCCGCCGCTCCTCAGGGCCTGCGGGGAGCCGACCCTGAGATCAGTGCGGCGGCGATGAGCCGGCCCAGTCCTGCGGCGAGTCCGTCCGGGGTGCGGTGCTGGAGGTAGAGCGTGGTGAAGACCGGGCCGGTCACCAGGGCGTGGACGAGGGCGACATCGGGAAGCGCGTGGAGTTCATCGCGGGCGACGGCCCGTTCCAGGAGGCCGTGGATGCTTCCCAACTCACGGACGACGAAGGTCTCGTGGAAGCGGGCGGCGAGGTCGGGCGAGGTGCCGAGGTCGGCGAGCAGCCCCAGCACCGCGCTGGTGGCGGCCGGCGCCGACAGATGGTCGACGATCTCCTGGACGAGGGCGGTCAGGTCGCCCTCCAGGGTGCCCGTGTCCGGAGACGCGGGCAGGTCCGGGGTGTGGATCGCGGCGGCGAAGACCATGTCCTGCTTGGTCGCGTAGCGCCGGTAGATGGCCGCCTTTCCGATACCCGCGCGCTCCGCCACGGCATCCATGGTCAGGCCGGCGTATCCGGCGCGTGCGAGCAGTTCGCGGGTGGCGGTGAGGATCGCTTCGTCCACCCGGCTGTCTCTTGGTCGTCCCATGCCGAGATGATACGGTACCAACAGTTTCGAAACCGTCGGTCTCGTAATGGGGGAGCCATGAACCTCTGGGCAGGTCGCATCCTGGTCGTGATGGGCGTCGGACACCTGGCAGTCCTGGGTGTACAGAACGCGGAGTACGTGGACGAGTGGTTCAGCGGTGCGCTCTGGGGGCTGCCCCGGGACGAGTTCGTGCATCCGGGCGGGGCCAACGGGGCGTTCTGGATCGTGGTCGGCAGCTTCGCCGTTCCGCTCCTGCTGCTCGGCCTCCTCGTCGACCGGCTCGCCCGCACGGGCATCGCGGTACCGCAGTCCGTCGGCTGGGGCCTCGCCGTGTGGTGCCTGGTGGGGGCGACGATCCTGCAGCCCACGCCGCTCCTGCTCGGTCTGGTCCCTGCGCTGCTGCTGATCCGCTCGGCCCGACGCGCTGCCGGCTGAGCACCGGGACGCCCATCGGTCCCGTCACCGGACGAGCCCGTGCCGTCCTCGCCTCGCCCCGCCCCGCGCCCGCTGATCAACGGGCAGGCACGCGATACGGCACGGCCACCTGCCGAACGGCACACGCCGGCCGGGCAGCGGCTCAATCTTTGTGCCGATCGGCATATGGATTCACCGGACCACCAGGGGCGAAGCTTTAACCGTCCGAGCCACAGCAACAACAAACCACCAACGACACAAGGGAATTCGTCATGCTCAAAATCGCCCTAGGCGCTGCGGTCGCCGTCGCCGTCCTGACCGGAACGGCCGCTGCGCGGCCCGTTCCCGCAGCCCCGTCCGCGTCCGCGTCCGCCGACAAGAAGCCGGCGAAGGCCGCGAGCGTTCACGGAGCGGCACGCATCTCCTACATCGAGTCGATCGAGGACGACATCCGCTTCACCATCCACGCCGAACAGAAGCCGTTCACCCGACCGTTGCTCCCCAAGGCCCCCCGCGGACTGGCCACGGACGCCGAGGGCACCCTGGAGATCTCCCACACCTTCCCCGACGGGACCTCGGCGTGGGCGGAGGCCGAGGTGGACTGCCTGGTCACCAGCCGCAGGACGGCGACACTGACCGCAGTCGTGACGAAGTCGAACGTGGAGGAGGTCGGCGCCCGGCTCGGCATCAGCGTCCAGCAGGGCGAAACGGGCGAGCCGGACCGCGTGGGCTTCTCCTGGGGCGTGGTGAACATCGACCCCGAGACCGTCGACGAGAACGGGCAACTCGTCAGGCCACGGACCGGAACGTGCATGGCCCCGGCGCCGTTCACGACCGTGACAAAGGGTCGCTTCAAGGTGGTCCACGCCGACATCAGGAAGACCCCCGCGCAACCCGAAGGGGCGACCGGCCGTGGCTGACACCCTGACTGCCGGTTCGCCCGCACAGGTCGCACCGGAAGTGCCACGTTCGGTCTGGCTGGCGGCACACGCCGCCGCACTGACGCTGGTACCGTCCGGGGTGTGGCGCATCGCCATCGCCTTGGGCTGGGACTCCGGTTTCACCACCGATTTCCTCGAACCGGGGAACTTTCCCGGCGCCGGGTCCTTCTACCTGATCGGACTCAGCCTGCTCGCCGAGACACTCGGCTTGCTCACCCTGGGCTTGGTCCACCGATGGGGCGAGGAAATCCCCTCCTGGGTACCGGGACTGGGCGGCCGACGAATCCCCATGACGGCCGCGCTGATTCCTGCCTCGGTCGGTGCGGCCCTTGTCACCCTCATCACGTTCACCGGCGCGCTCACCTGGAACGATGTGGAGAACATGGGGGCCATCGGCTCCCCCGACGGCGGCCGCTACTGGTTGATGACCGCCTGCTATCTGCCGCTGCTGGCCTGGGGGCCGCTGCTCGCTGTGGTCACGGTGGCCTACTACCGCCGACGCCGCCGGTACTGAGCCGGCCGCCGGCGGGCCTGGAACCCGTGCGCGGCCCGCGCGCCCGGAGGCACCGAGCAGCCCGCCCAGACACACCGGCCGACACTCGACGCGACACGGCGACACGAGCACACAGCCCACCAGCGACGAATCCGACCGATCCACAACGAAGTTCCGCTGCTCCCCGGTGCGTTGCCGCACGAGGATCAGCCGCACTTGAGGCGACGTCGTGCGGCGGGCATGGCGCGCCAGACGGAGAACAGCCGCGTCACCGGTCGGACGACGGCACCGCCGGAGAGCGGAACGCCAGGGCGTGCACCGGGCTGTGTTCCGCCCGTGTACCCCGCTCATACGGTGAAGTCTCATCCGGCATCCGGCATCCGGCCGCGCTGACGCGGACGCGAGCCGACCAAGCGCAGTGCGGGATTCCATCGAACCGCACCGGCCCATCGCTCCGCACGTGCCCGCAGGGCGGACAGCCCGGAAACCCGAGCCCGCACGGAGACCGATTCTCGCGCCCCGGTGACGCCCGACCGAGGCTGTTCGACGATCCATTCCGCCACAGATCTCCCCGGGTAGTTCGCCAGGGGTTTGCCGTCCACATCATGGGAGGAAATGAAATGCAGCGTACAAGCAAGCTCTTCGCGACTGTCGCGGGCGTTGTCGCTCTTGGAGCACTCGCCGCGAGTCCGGCTTCCGCCGCGGTCAAGGAGTCGACGTGGCGGGCCGAGCCGTCCGGCGTCGACAAGGTGTGCGCGGAGAGGTTCCACTGGGCGTCCGATCGCATCAAGTTCAAGAGCTGTGCGGTCTTCAACGCCGCCGGCACGCACGTTCAAGCCATGCTCGTCGTGGAGAGCACCGCGCCTCGGGCCGTGAACATCGAAGGGACTGTGTCCACCAACTTCGGCGGGGATGTCCACTGCCGAGTGTCCACGTTCAATCCGAACAACACGGTTGCGTGCCTCGGGCCCACGCTCCGGGTCCCGAACCCTCCGAACATCGCCGTCACGGCGACGCTGATCGTGAACGGGCTGTCGGACAGGATCTGACTTTCCGACGAGGGGGTCCGTGTCCACTGCACTGCGGCGCCGGCACTACCAACGGGCCCAGGCTGACCGGCTCCTGCGCCTGACAGGCCGGGGCGGTTTCACCGCCCCGGCCTCGTCCACAGCGTGGTCGGCCACCTCGCGCTGCGGATCGCCCAGCCGGCGGCGCCTCCCATGAGGCCGACCTCCGGGCGCGCGTCGGCGGATCGCGGAACAGCCGTTCGGCCACGCACTGCTGCGGCTGCCGCGGCTGCCGTGGCTGCTGGTCCTGGGCTACTGCCGGTGACGGCTGACCAGAGCCGGAACGAGGACGACGCAGGCGGCTTCCCAAGCGGCCTGGCCGGTGCCCGCGGGCCCGTCGCATCCGAGGCTGCGGAGGTGGCCGTACCGAACCGAACCGCGCGGGCGATCTGTCCGTCGAGCGCAGCTTGCCAGTCGGTCAGCACCGTGTCGAAGGTACTACTGATCGCTGGGAGTCCGGTTCTTCGCCGCCGGTGCCGCACATCGCGGCACCGGCGGCGCAGGCGACCCGGACCTGCTGAGCGGCCTTCATGACGCGGTTCTCCGGGGGGTGCAGTGCGGACACGGTCAGGCGGCGTGGCCCAGGCCCAGGGTGATCGCGACCGGGACGAGGTAGAGGAGGGGGAAGGGCACGGTCTTGTAGGAGCGGGCCCGCACGCAGGTCAGCACGGCGCCCAGGAAGTACAGGATCAGTCCGACAGCGGCAGCGTCACCGATCGTGGGAACCGCGAGACCGACCAGCAGACCGGCGGCGCCGGCGAGCTTGGCCAGCGCGAGCCGGCCCCACCACGACTGCGGCACCCCGTAGTCGACCAGCGGCTGGGTCACGAACTCCGCGCGCCGCGCCAGCGACACACCGGAGAACCCGACCCACAGGGCGCTGACAACGGCGAGGACGACGTAGGCGACAGACATGGCGGTACCCCGGTTTCCTGTGAGGCGTGTGGAACGAAGCAGCCGGACCGCTCCGGCCCGCTGCCTCGCACCTGCTCGGACACTTCACTGACCCCCCGTTCCCGCCGGATGTGACAGCCCAGCCGGAAAATCTCTTCGCCGACCGGCGGGCACCACCGTCACGCCGAAGCCGTGACGGCCGCAGCCTCCCCCTCGCCGGAGGCACTGACAGGAACGGCGGCGGCCTCGGTCGAGCCGTGTCTGACGCCGACCGCCTGCCTGACCTGGTGAGTCTGCCCGGGTCCGGCCGTCAGGGCTCAGGGCTCAGGACTCAGGACTCAGGACTCAGGACACCGCGTCGTAGACCCGCCAGCCCCAGGACGAGGAGGACCAGGGCCAGGACGACCGCGCAGGTGGGACGGAGCCGGAACCTGCTCCAGTACGCCCGCCGACCGCCGGGAGTCCGGGCCGCAGCGGCCGAGGCCCGACCTGGCAGCACGAGGGCGACGCGAAGCCGGAACCGTCGGCCGGTCGGAGTACCGGCCGGCCGTTCGGGGAGTGCTCGCCGCGGGGCCCGCGGCGGGCAGTCCCCGAAGGTCGAACACTCCGGGCCCCCGGGCCCGGGCCCTCGCGACTCGATCGAAGCAACGAGGACCGGGCCGGGACTACTGCCCGGTGTGGGCGCGCAGGGCCTGCGTGAACCAGGCGAACACCGGTACCAGGCCGGGCGGGACGGGCCATCCGTTGATGACGGCCAGCAGGTGCCAGTAGCGTTCCGCGCGAGGGTCGCCGGCGATCTCCAGGCGGGTCAGCAGCCAGTGGCGCAGGTCCGCGTCGTCAGCGCGGCTGAAGGTCTCCGCGTAACGGGCGGTCAGGGCGTCGATGACGGTTGCGGCGTCGGCCGAGGCCGGGGCGATGCCGGCATCGATCGCGCGGCCGACGCTGTCCCGGACGGTCTCGGTGAGGTCGTGGTGCAGGCCGGTGGCATCGCCCCGGGCGCGTTCGGCTGCCTGGTACTCGGCCATGCGGCGCACGGCGGCGCGGAAGCCGGGGTCCCGGGTGAGTTCGGCGAGTTCCACCCAGGCGTGGACCTGTTCGGGTTCGGGATCGTCCGGCAGTTCGGGCATGGCCGTGCGCATCATGTCGACGAAGTCGGCGTTGGCGTCGAGCCCGCCGAAGGTGTCGTCGATGAAGTCGGTGACCACGCGTCGGCGTTCGTCGTCGGAGAGTTTGGCGAGCTTGTGCATGAGGTCCATTTCCTCGGGGGTGGAGCCCCGCTTGGCCACCGCGCGCAAGACGGCGCGCCGTAGTCGGAGGGTGCGGATCTGCGCCTCCAGGGCGTCGGCGTGTGCGGCCGCGACCTCGCGCACCGAGATCTCCCGGTCCAGGACCTGCCGGATGAGCGCGAGGTCGAGTCCCAGGTCACGCAAGGTGCGCACCAGGTCCAGGCGTGCGAGCGCGTCGATGCCGTAGAGCCGGTAGCCGGCCGGGCTGCGGTCCGTCGGCGGCACGATCCCGGTGTCGGAGTAGAAACGGATGGTCTTGACCGTCAGCCCGGTCCGCCGGGCCAGGTCACCGATCGTGAAGAGCGTGTCGCCGTCCATGCCTGTACTCTCTCGTCTCCCCCTACGGGAGGCTCAAGCCCGATCTCTCTCCCTGTGCTTCGCCCCCACCGGAGCGCCGGCCCTCGGCCGAAGGCCTTCCCTCCTCTGCCGCCGCCGAAGTGCGAAGGGCACCCGCGGTGAGCTGCAGGGCAACGGATAACGTACGGGCATGGCGATGACGGGGAAGCGACGGGTCCTGTACCGGCAGGGCAGCGGATTCTGGCGGATGACGGCGAAGTGGGCTCTGTTCTTCGGCGCCCTGTCCCTGCTGGACGGCGGGCTGCTCCGGTCGTGGGGCGACGCCTTGGTCTGGCCGATGATCGGGATCCTGCTGTGGGTGCCGTTCGGGGTCGGTGTCGTCTGGTACCCGAAGAAGGACCAGCGCGTCGAGCTGACGACGCGTGAACTGCGGGTGCGGCGCAAGCGGCTGCCGATGGAGAAGGTGAACCTGCTGCACGTGGCGCGGCTGTGGCTGGAGGGGCGGTCGACCGCGGACGGCGAGCCGGTACTGGAATGGACACGGTTCGACCGGGTGGTGTGGGTGCCGCTGCGGGACGGCCGGGCGTTCGGCGTGGAGTTCCGCGACCCGGCCGCGTTCGCCGAGGTCTTCGGCGCCTTCGCGGTCGCGGCGTGCGGCGGGCCCGACATCGTCCGCGCGAGGGCCGCAGCGGAGACCTACCCGGATCCGCGCCCGATGCGCCCCCGCCGCACCGCGGACGCCGGCTCCTGGACCGATCTCCTGGACGTCTTCAACTGACAGCCGGGAACGCGCCGGCAAGGAGCAGCGCTCCGTCGGGGAGACGGGGGGACGGGGAGACGGGGAGACGGGGAGACGGGGAGACGGGGAACTGCACAGGGTCCCCTGCTGTCCGTCCAGGACGCTGCCGACCCGGGCGGCGCGGATACCTCCGCAGGACCCGACTGCGCGGTCCTGCGCGGCCGGACGCGATCGTGCGCCGCACGGTTCGGCTCACCCGAGGGCCAGCGGCACCCTCGTCCCGAGTGCACCGAGTTCCGCCCGCTCAGCCCGTGTGGCGGCTCGCCGTCCGGTACCGACCAGCAGCGCGTCCGCGTCCGTGAAGGAAGCGGGAAACGCGCCCCCGGCGATCCGCTCCAGCAACTCCCTTGCCCCGGCCAGTCCGTCGGCGGGCGGCCCCGGCACGTGCGGCAGGTGGGCGACCAGGTCGAGGTGGTGCAGCGTCCACTCCAGCACGTACGCGTCCAGGTAGTCGCCCGCGGTCAGCACCTCTCCCTGGGTGGCCACCCGCAGGCGCGGATCGACGAGTTCGGCGGCCCGGCCCGCCGCCGAGCCCACGTCGTCCAGATGGAAGCGCAGCAACGCCGGATCCCCGTACGCGGCGGCCAGCCGTACGGTCAGCGCGTCCAACGGGTCCTGCCCGCCCGGCGGTTCGGCGGTGGGCCGCCAGTACGACGCCGCGTCCCGGGTCGGCTCCTCCTCGGACGGGGTCACCAGGGTGATCAGCACGTCCTGGGCGTCGATCACCAGATGGCACACCAAGTCCCGCACCAGCCACCCGGCGCACCCCGACGGCTCGGCGAAGTCCCCCTCCGCGAGCCCGTCGACCGCAGCCCGCAGCGCCGCCCACGACCGTCCGAACAGTTCCACGCCCGCAACGTACCACCGCCCGCGCCCGGGACGCCGGGGCCGCTCCCGGACGGAACGAGCGGGCAGCCCGTCACGCCTTCGCGACCGAGCCGCGCCGACCGATACGGGCGAGCCTGGTGTACCCGCCGCAGGTGGCCGCCCCTCGGGGATGCCCCGGGCCGGTGTGAAGAAGTGCGGGACGCGGCCCGGTCCGGATGAGGGCCCGTACCGGGTGGCCGGTCCGGGGCAGCAAGGCCGCTTCCGACCGCCCCGCAACGACCGGTGCGAGGACCGAGACGGACGCGCACGATCCGGGCAGTCAAATGACTGATGCCGTACACCCGACTGCGACGAAACAGTGGAGCCGCTCCGAGAGCAGAAACGTCGGAACCACAACACGAGGGTTGTCACCATGAAGAAGATGCCGGGCAAACTGGCGAAGACGGCCGGAGTCCTCGGCCTCGCCGTAGCCGCGCTGACCGCCGCGTCGGCCTCCCCGGCCACGGCGAGCACCTCCGCCACGGCCGGCTGCACTAAGTACTACAAGCTCGACAACGTCCAGGTCCAGGTGGACAACTGCTCGGACGGCTGGGTCTGGATCTACACCGGCGACGGCACCTACTACACGGGCAGCGTCCGCGTCACGGACAGCTTCGGCCACGACCGCGGCGAGCAGCGGGCGGACCGGGGCAAGTCCACCGCGAACAAGTTCCAGCAGGTCAAGAGCATCCGCATCTGTGGCACCAAGTACCTCGGCTGGGTTCCCCCGAGGCCGTGGTGGACCGACTGCACCAACGAGATCTACGTGTGACCGTCCGGTCCTGACGGGAGGGCGGCCCGCCGAGCAGTCGGCGGGCCGCCCTCCCGGGCAGCAGCGGTCGCCTGCTCGGGCCCCGCCGGCACCGGCCGGGACGCAGCGTGACGGCCGCCGAGGTGCGGACACCGCCGGACCGGTCGTCGCTCCGGTGGAGTTCGGCGTTGAAGCGACCCGAGCAACCGGCAACCGACAACCGACAACCGGCGGCTACGGAAGCCGATTGTCGGCGCGGCGATGAGTTTTCCAGCTCCGGCAGGTCTACATCTTCAGCGGGACGACCAACGCGCAGGGAGTACGGACATGGGCCTCATCCACATCGAACTGTTCACGACCCTCGACCTCGTCGGACAGGCGCCCGGCGGCCCCGACGAGGACCCGGTGGGGTTCCCGTTCGGCGGCTGGCAGGTACCTCTGCTGAACGAAGTCACCGGAGCGCAGATCCTGGCCGCGTACCAGGGCACGGACGCCCTGCTCCTCGGCCGGCGGACGTACGACCTCTTCGCCGCCTACTGGCCGCACCAGAAGGACGGCGAGATCGCCGAGCTGTTCAACCGCGTCCCGAAGTACGTGGCCTCCCGCGGCACGCCCGACCTCCCGTGGGCCGGCTCCACGCAGCTCGGCCCGGACCTGGACGGTGCGGTGCGCGGGATCCGCGACCGGCACGAGCACGTGAAGGTCGTCGGGAGCCTGGACCTCGTCCAGACCCTGCTGCGCGAGAAGCTCTTCGACCGCCTCGACCTCTGGGTGCACCCGATCGTCCTCGGCGTCGGGAAGAAGGTGTTCGACGGCGGCGCGGTGCCCACCAACGTCACCCTCCTCGAACCGCCGCTGGCCGGGCCGCAGGGCACCGTGCACCTGCGCTACGGGCTCGCCGACGGCACACCGGGGACGGGCGACATGAGCGCACCCGACCGCGGTCTCGGGCACGACGACTCCCCGGTGATCCGATGACCACCGTCAACGCCCGTGAGATCGCCCTGGGCGTCGAGTCGTTCGGCGACCACGACGCACCACTCGTCCTGCTCGCAGGCGGGCCGACGATGCTCTCCTGGCCCGACTCGCTCTGCGAGCGCCTCGCCGCCGGCGGTCGCCGGGTGGTGCGCTACGACCTGCGTGACAGCGGGGAGTCCACGACGGCGGATCCGCAGGTACCCGCCTACACCCTGCGCGACCTCGCCGCCGACGCCGCGGCCCTCGCCGACGTACTCGGCGGGACGCCCGCGCACCTCGCGGGGATCGGCGTCGGTGGGATGGTCGCCCAGACGGCCGTGCTCGACCATCCCGACGCGTTCTCCGCACTCACCCTCGTCAGCACCCGCCCGGTCGCCCCCGGCCCGCCCGACGACGACCTCCCCGATCACGACCGGGCGACGATGAGCCGGCTGTTCGCCCGCGCGACGCCCGATTGGACCGACCGCGAGGCGGTCGCTGAGTTCGCCGCCGCCGGCGCCGAAATCCTCGGCGACGACCCCGCCGCCGCGCGCGCCACCGCCGCACGCATCTGGGACCGCACCCCCGCCACCGCACCGCCGGTCCAGCTGGCCAACCAGCTGGGCACGGTGTTCTCCAGGCTGGACTGCACACCCCGCTGGCGCGAGCGCCTGCCCGGGATCGAGGTCCCCACGCTCGTCGTCCACGGCCGCCGCAACCGCTTCTTCCCCGTCGGCAACGGCGAGGCGATCGCGCGCGAGATCCCCGGGGCACGGCTGCTCGTCCTCGACGAGGCGGCTACCGCGATCCCCGGCTCGGCGGTCGGCGAGGTCGCCGAGGCGATGCTCATGCTCGGATAGCGGATGGCGGATAGCGGATGGCGGATGGCGGATGGCGGATGGCGGATGGCGGATAGCGGATGGCGGATGGCGGATGGCGGGCGCGGCACCGACACCACCGACCGGCGCGACGGCAGTGGCGCCGGCGGCGGCAGCGCCTTCACCGCCCACGACGACCACGTCCGCGGGGGCGGCGGTGGGGGCGGCGGCGCCTCGCTCTTCGGCGGCAAGGCCGTCGTCACCCCCGTCGAACAGGACGACGAGTGAGCCGCGGCGTCGGCGAGCTCGGTGAGGCCGGGGAACCCGGCCTCACCGAGCGCACATGACGGTCCACGGGCGGCCGAAACGGCCGTGCCGCGCGATGGCAGTGGTGGGCGCGTCGGCCGGAGCACCGGTGGGCACTCGGCGTCGGCCGAACGGGACAGCACGGCCTCGGCCCGGGGCAGCGACAGGACCGCGTCGCCCTCGGCGTACTCGAAGACCCGGTTCCGTTCCTCGACCAGGTCGAGTACGCCCTGCCGGTCTGCCGTCGTCGTGTCCTCCACGGACACGTAGGGGAGGCAGCCCCCATCGGTCGGGGCGAGCAGCCACGCGACCTGGTCGTCCCACGGCAGGTCAGCCGTCCCGCCGTCGTGCCCGGCCGGGGCACGCCGTGCCGACGGCACTTCCCGGGGCCCTCGGGATTGTCGGTGGTCGTGGTTAGGGTGACGATCATGAGTCTGACAGCAGTGATGGTTACGGTGGATTGTGCGGACCCGCAGGAGCTGGCCCAGTGGTGGGCCACTGCGGTGGGAGGCGAGATCGCCCAGGACCACGGCGACTTCGTCATCGTCAGTGCCCAGCCGCTGGCACTGGGTTTCCAGCGCGTGGCCGAGGAGCGGCGGGGCAAGAACCGCGTACACGTCGACTTCGCCGCCGCGCCCGGCACCGGTCTGGCGGGGGAGGTGGAGCGTCTGGTCGCCCTGGGTGCGAGCGTCGTCGGCGAGCACAGCATCCCGGGTCTCACCTGGACCGTGCTGCAGGACCCGGCCGGCAACGAGTTCTGCGTCCACTGACGAGCGTTGCGCCCGTGCCGTCGCCCGACGGCGCGGGAGACCGCGCGCCCCGGCCGGCCCGGGCGGGGTAACCGGTCAAGGGCGGTCGGCGAGTCCAAGGCAGCGGCCGGGCCGGAGGGCGCCCGGCCGCCCTGCCACCGGCCGCCCGGCCGCCCTGCCCACGCCACGGGACGGTCCCGGATTCCGGCGAGCACGTGCGCGGCGCGATCGCTCACCGCGTCGAGGGGTTCGGGCAGACGGGCGAGGTCTCACCGCGTCGAGGATGCATGCCGACAGCCTGGGCTCGCGCCCGGCCGGGCGCGATTCCCCGCCGGCGCGTCCCGCACGACGGCTCCTGACGGTCCATGGGGCGCGGACCGGTCGTCGGATCGTGGCCGCACGCGTCGCCGGCGGGGACAGGTCGGCGCGTCCGGCGACCACGACGTTCGACCCCGCAGGCTCCGGACCGCCGGCCCTCCACGAGCGCCGGGGTCGGCAGGCGACAACTGTGCGATGTCCACGTCCCATTGACGGCGGCAGCGGCATCCACCATCGTGTCCTCCACTCCCTCGCACCGCTGCCCCATCGGCATCCACCCACCCGGAGACGGCATGCGTGCAACCACCCACAAGCCCCGCCCGGCCCGTCGTCGCGGGCGGCCCGTCGGACTGCCCGTCGGCCTGGCCGCCGCCCTCGCGTTCGCCGGCACCACCGTCGGGCTGGCCTCCTCGGCCTCCGCTCTGCCCAACGTCGAGCTGATCGTCAACGGGCGCTTCGACTCGTACCCGTGGATCTGGGACTGCGACTCGAACACCTCGCGCAGCACCGTCCCGCACGAGCACTCCATGACGGGCCGGCCGACCGCCGACAGCTACGCGGGCTGCACCCAGAAGGTCCGGGTCCAGCCCGACTCCCGCTACACGCTCTCCGCCTCGGTACGCGGCCCGTACGTGTTCGTCGGCGCCACCGGCACCGGCACGGCGACGGGCAGCACCGCCACCTGGTCGACGACGGACGACTGGAACGACCTGTCGGTGCAGGTCACCACCGGACCGCGCACCACCGAGCTGACCGTCCACTTCCACGGCTGGTACGAACAGGCCCCCTACAGCGTGCGCACCGTGTCCTTCACCGGTCCCGGCATCCCACCGAGCCCGTGCGGAGAGCCCGGCACCACGACGCCGACCGCGACCGGCGGCCCCACCCGCCCGGAACCGACCCCCAGTTGCTCCCGCACCTACATCCCCTGACCGCTCCCCGCCGCCCCGTCCACGCCCCCGCCCACGCCCACGCGCCGGAGACCCCCATGCGATCACCCCTACGCCACCGCGCCCGCGGTGGCGGCCCGCTCGGCCCCGTCGTCGCCGCCCTCGCCCTGGCCGCCACGGCCGCCCTCGCCGCCGGCGGATCCGCCGGCGCCCAGCCCGCACCCCTGGAGTGGATCAGGAACGGCGACTTCCAGGGCCCCCTCGCCCAGGGCTGGACCTGCGAGGGCGAGGTCGCCCGGACCGACCGGGGCGTGGAGGGCCGCCCCGGCGGACACGACTACGCCGGCTGCTCCCAGAAGGTCCAGGTCGTCTCCGGCACCTCCTACGACTTCTCCGCCTACGTCTCCGGCGCCTACGCCTTCGTCCGCGTCACCGGCACCGGAATCGGCAGCGGCGAGGTGCAGTTGTGGGCCACCGACCGGCCCGACCCGACCGGCCTGCGCGCCAGGGTCGCCGTCGGCGACGTCCACGAGGTGACGGTCCACTTCCACGGCTGGTACGGGCAGGCCCCCTACAGGATCACCCGCATCTCGCTGATCGGGCCGATGTACCCCGACCCCTGCGCCACCGTCACTCCCGGCCCCGTCCCCAGCGGCGCGCCGACCTGCATGCCGCGCCCGTAGCATCCCCTGCCGGGGGAAGCACTCCCCCCACGACCCGTTCTTCGGCGTCGGCCCGGCACCCCGGAACAGGAGGCGGCGGTCCCGTCGTTCCCCGCAGTCGATCAGAGGCACGGCGGACCGCTCCCTGTCAGACCCGCACCGCACACGACCTTCGAGCAAGTAACCGGTGTGCGACCGCGGCCGTTTCGGACCCTGGGCGGCCGACCGCACCTCGGCCTTCCTGCAGTGAGCGGGCCCGGGCGTACGCCTCGCCCACGGCCAGGGCTCTCCTCCGGGACGACGAGCCGACCGTTCCGCAGGGGGCGACAGGTCCGGCCGGCGGCCGACCGGCGGTGCACGCCCCACGTGCCGGTCGGCCACCGGACGCCGGCGGCACCGTAAGGTCCTCTCGAAGGACACGGGCCCGCCCGGTCACCGGGAGACCGGGGCGCCGAAGGAGCGCCGGGCCGCGGGAAGGACGAGACGAAGGGCTGGCACGTCCCATGCAACAGCGCAGTCTGCGAGACCTCCAGGTGTCGGCCGTCGGCCTCGGCTGCATGGGGATGTCCGCCTTCTACGGCACGGCCGACCAGGACGAGGCCACCGCGACCATCCGGCGCGCGCTGGACCTCGGCATCACCTTCCTCGACACGGCGCAGGTCTACGGCCCGCTCACCAACGAGTCCCTGGTCGGCGAGGCCGTCCGGGGACACCGCGACGAGTACGTGATCGCCACCAAGTTCAACCACCGGATGGACGGCGCCGTCCCGGGCGACATGTCGACGGTGGGCCGCCAGGACGGCTCGGCCGCGCACGTCCGCAGTTCCGTCCACGGTTCACTGGCGCGGCTCCGCACCGACCGCATCGACCTGTACTACCAGCACCGGGTCGATCCGGCCGTGCCCATCGAGGAGACCGTCGGCGCGCTCGGCGAACTGGTCGCCGAGGGCAAGGTGCGCCACATCGGGCTGAGCGAGGCGAGCGCGGAGACCATCCGCCGCGCCCACGCCGTCCACCCGGTCACCGCCGTCCAGACCGAGTACTCGCTCTGGACCCGGGACGTCGAGGCCGAGGTGCTCCCCACCTGCCGGGAACTCGGAATCGGCTTCGTGCCGTACTCCCCTCTCGGCCGCGGCTTCCTCGCGGGCCGCTTCAGCTCCCCCGACGAGCTCGACCCGGACGACTTCCGCCGCGGCAACCCGCGCTTCACCGAGGCCAACCTGGCCGCCAACCTCCGACTCGCCGAGAAGGTGAAGGAGATCGCCGCGGAGAAGGACATCACCCCGGCCCAGCTGGCCATCGCCTGGGTCCTGGCCCGTGGCGAGGACCTCGTCCCCATCCCGGGCACCAAGCGCCGAACCTACCTGGAGCAGAACGCGGGCGCGGTCGACGTCGAGCTGACCGACGAGGACCTGGCCCGCATCGACGCCGAGCTGCCCGGGGCAGCGGGCGAGCGCTACGACGAGGACGGGATGCGGACGGTGAACCGCTGAGCTTCCGACGGCAGGCCCGACTCAGCCCGGGCTTCCCGGGGGACGAGGAGATCACCGCGGGCCGTGTCACTTCCCTGATCGGGGGCACCGGAGTGATCGGGGGCACCCGAGCTGCGACCGGACGAGAAGGGAAGTGATCCTCGGTGGGCATCGGAGGCTGCGCCCGGCCCGCCGCCGCCCTGGGCGCACCTACGGGGCCTGTGCGAGCACTACGACATCCTCGGCAGGACCGTCCTCCACGACGAGCGCTTCGACCGCGTGCCGGTCTGACAGCGCGTCCCCCGTAGTGACCGGGCCTTGTGGCTGCCAGGGGAAGTCGTGGGCGAGGCGCTCAGGTGCGGGCGGGGACGCGGCCGAGGGTGCGGATCGGGCGGGTGAGCAGCAGGGCGAGGGCGGTGAGGAGGGCGACGACGACGCCCACCAGGAGGACCCGGTCGGTGCCGAAGGCGTCCACGGCCGGGCCGGCCAGGGCGCTGCCGATGGGGTACATGCCGACGGAGCCGGCGACCTCGTACGCGTGGACGCGGTTGAGGACCTCGCCCGGGACCTGGGTCTGCACGCTGGTGGCCCACATGACGCCCCAGACGCCGATACCGATGCCGACCGCGATCTGGGCGGCGGCGAGCAGCCACAGCGGCCAGCCGAGCACGATGCCGAGCGGATAGAGCGGGTAGGTCGTGATCGCCACGGCTCCGGCGGCGAGCGGGCGTTCGGGCTTGTAGCGGATCGCCACCAGGCCGCCGGCCACGGTGCCCGCGCCGAGGGCGGCGTTGAGCAGGCCGAAGGCGGACGCGCCGTGCTCGGGCACGACGACGCCGGCGGCCACCGACAGCTGCGGGCCCCAGGAGAGCACCGCGAAGACCATCCAGATCACGATCACGCCCCAGAGCCAGGTGCGGGCGCGGAACTCCCGCCAGCCGACCGCAAGGTTGTGCCAGAGGCCGCCGCCGGACGGCGGGGCGGGCACGGCGCCGAGCCGCAGCGCGGCCAGGCACACCGCGCTGGTGCCGTAGGCGACGGCGGAGATCACCATCACCCAGCCGGTGGCCCCGAAGCCGACCAGGACGCCGGCCAGCGCCGGACCGCCGAGCCCGGTGAGCGCCTCGGAGGTGCGCAGGACCCCGTTGGCGCCCTGCACGTCGCGGGCCACCAGGGGGACGGTCGAGGCGGAGCCCGGCTGGAACATCGCGTTGGCGGTGCCGGCCGCCACCAGCAGGGCGTACAGCTGCCAGAGGTGGTCGATGCCGTGGATGAACAGCAGGGCGAGCAGCACATGGGCGAGGAGGTTGGCCAGGTCGGCGACGATCATCAGCCGGCGGGCGGTGAACCGGTCGGCGAGCACCCCGCCGAACAGCACCAGGCCGGCGAACGGGCCCACCAGGAAGGCCATCGCGTACCCCGCGGTGGCCAGGCCGTACCCGCCGCTGAGCAGGCCGGCCGAGACCGCGACCGGCAGCATCGCCCAGCTGAGCAGGCCGGCACTGCGGGCGGTGAAGTAGAAGCGGAAGTTACGGGACCAGATCGCCGGTTCCCCGGGCGGCGGGGTCGCGGATCCCGGCTTCGCGGCCTGCGGTGCGCCGGAGGAGGCGGTGCCGGCGGACGGGGAACCGGAGGACGGGGAACCGGAGGACGGGGAACCGGCGGGGTGGTCCTGGATCCGTACGGATGTCGCCGCCGCGGGGTGGTCGGTCGAGCGGTCTGCCATGGCTGTTCAACCCCAGGTCGTAGGTCGGGTGGCGTTGGTCGGGTGGCGTTGGTCGGGTGATGTCGGCCGGGTGATGTCGGCCGGGTGGTGCGGTTCGGGGGTGGTGCGGTCGGGTGGCGTGGGTCTGCGGTCCGCGCGGGGGCGGGGCAGTGCGGGTCTGTGCGGTCAGGCGCGGGCGGCGAGCTCCGCGCGCAGGGCGGCGTTCTCCTGCTCCAGCTGCGCCAGGCGGTCGCGGACCGGGGCCAGGGCTCCGGAGAGCTCGCGTCGGCTGAAACGGGGGGTGATGTGGTTGGGGCAGTTCCATGCGGTGGCCTCGACCCGGATGGTGACCAGCTGCTCGACCGTGCCCTCGGTGCGCGGCGAGTCCAGGCGCTCGGCGAGCACGGGGTCCTCACCGGGCAGGACGGCACTCGCGTGGCCGAACAGCTTGAGGCGGGTCTGCCGGGCGTGGTCGATGAAGAAGAGCGCCACCCGGTCGTCGCCGCGCAGGTTGCCGGTGGTGATGTACTGCCGGTTGCCCCGCACGTCCAGGTAGCCGAGCGTGAACTCGTCCAGGACGTGGACGAATCCGGGCGGGCCGCCCCGGAACTGGATGTACGGCCAGCCGGTCTCGCCCACGCTGGCGAACAGGAAGCCGTCGAGGCCGCGGATGAAGTCGGCCTCGGACGCGGTGAGCGGCTCCGGCTGTTCGGCCGGGTCCCGCAGCCGGCGGTCGGCCGCCGTGGCGCTGCCCATCTGCTGCTGGACCCGGCGCACCGGGGCGGTGTACGCGAGGCGGTCGTACCGGCTCATCCGGCGCTCCCCGCACGGAAGCCGGTCAGGGCTCCGGCCCGGGAGCGGCGCGGGGCCGCGGGCGGGGGAACGGGGCGTAGCCCTGGGAGCGGTTCGGGGCTCGGAGCGGGGCGGGGTGCGGGGGGCTGCGGCAAGGTGTCACCTCGTGGGTCGGCGGTCGGGGCGGGCAGAGCACGGCCGGGCGATCGGAGCGGGGATCGGGAACGGGAACGGGATCGTCCGACGGCGCGGGAGGGGCCGTGCGGTGCGACCACCGTACGGAGCCGCTCTGGTCGGACCCCTGCATCCGGACCAGAGGAACCGCGGACCCTGCGGACCGCCCGAGACGGGTGAACTCACCGGCGCCGACCTGGGGTTCTGCCGGCCGGTGGCGGTCCGGACCGGCGCAACCGGCAGAACTGGGGGAACTGCCGGACCGGTCCTCCTTCCGCCGGGGCACCGGCGGCAACCGCCCGCGCCCCGCGGATCCGCCCCGCGCTCAGCGAATCCGCCCCGCGCCCGGCGGATACGTCCTGTGCTCAGCGGATCCGGGCCGCGCCCATCGCCCGGGAGAGCCGCAGCGCCTCGCGCCGGTGGCCGACCGCACCGCCCGGATCGCCGAGCGCCGACCGCGCCCGGCCGAGCACCAGCCGGACGCGCACCTCGCCCGGGCGGTGCCCGGTCGCACGGTGCAGGGCGAGCGCGTCGTGGCCGAGCTCCAGGGCGGTCCGCGGCTCGCCGAGCCGCGCCCGTACGCAGGCCAGGACGGTGAGCGCGCTGCCCTGGAGCATCCGGAACCCGCCGGTGCGGCTGAGCCCGACGGCGCGGTCCGCGGTCCGCAAGGCGGCCTCCGGTTCCAGGTGCGCCTGGGCCGTGGCGAGCCCGACGAGGGCGGCGGCCTGCCGGAAGGCGTCGTTCGCGGCCAGGGCGAGACGCAGCGACTCCCGGTGGCTGGCGGCCGCGTCGGCGAAGTCGCGGGTGCGCTCCTGGGCGCAGGCCAGCGCGAGGAAGGCGTCGGCCTCCGGCCCCCGGTCGCGCAGCGCCTGGGCGGCGGCGAGCGCGGTGTGGGCGAGCAGCCGTCCGGTGGAGTGGTCGCCCACGTCGGTGTACGAGCCCGAGAGGCAGCTCAGCGCCGCGCTCTCGCCGTGCCTGTGGCCGTGCTTCAGGTGGACCGGCAGGCTCTCGCCGAGCACCCGGACCGCCTCTCCCGGACGCCCCAGCGCGCGGTGGACGACGCCCAGGGCCGTGCGGGCGACCGCCTCCTCGCCGACCGATCCGGACGCCCGGAGCAGCCGGGCGGCGTGCGCGAAGTGCTCGGCGGCCTCGTCGAGCCGGCCGAGCTTCCAGCAGACCTGCCCGAGGTCGGAGAGTTCTTCGGCGACCGCGGGTCCGCTGTCGTGCCGGCCGAGCGAACGGGCCTGCACGAGGTGCTCGTACGCCGCCGGAAGGGCGCCGTTGTCGTGGTGGGCGGCGCCGATACGGCGCAGGGCGAGCGCCTGGCCGTCGAGCCAACCGGACTGCCGGGCGAGTTCCAGGGCCCGGCCGACCAGTTCCATCGCCTGCTCGTTGTCGGCGAGCACCCCGTGGCACTCGGCGCGTCGCAGCTGGGCGGCGGCCTGGGCCCGGATCTCGCCGTCGGCGACGGCGGCGAACAGGCTGGCGGTCGCGACCTTGAGGCAGTCGCCCGTGTACATCCCCGCCGCGAGGTAGCTGTGGAGACTCTCCGCCAGCCGCCAGGCGATGGCGGTGAAGCCCGCGCCGGAGGCCTGCAGGACGGCGCCGGCCAGGTTCTCCCGCTCGCTGTCCAGCCAGTGCGAGGCCTGGTCGTGGTCCGAGATGGCCGGGGCCGCGACAGGCAGGGAGGACGTGGCCGGGGCGGCAACGGACGCGGACGAGGTGGTCGGCGCGACGGGCGCGGACGAGGTGGCCGGCGCCGCCGCTGCGGCGGCCGTGGGGGCGGCGGGTCCCAGCCGGGCGGACGGGCCCGCGGCCGGCTCGGCGGGGTAGAGCAGCCGGTCCGCCGCGTCGGTGTGGTCGAGGTACCAGTCGAACAGCCGCTGCCGGGCGGTGTGCGCCTCCTCCTTGCCGACCAGCTCACGGGCGTAGGAGCGCAGCAGGTCGTGCAGCCCGAAACGGCCCGCCGCACGTTCCTGCACCAGGTGGGCGTCGGCCAGGGCGACCAGCAGCCCGGCCGAGTCGGCCCGGGCGGCGTCCGCCAGCGCGGCGGCGCCGTCCACGGTGAGGTCCCGTCCCGGCATCAGGCTGAGCAGCCGGAACATCCGTCGGGCCGGCGCCGGGAGGGCTCTGTAGGAGAGGTCGAAGGCGGCCCGAACGGCCGAACGCCGGTCGCCTTCGACGTGCAGCCGACTGAGCATGTCGTCGCCCGCCAACTCGGCGTACTGGTCGGCGATCGTGGCGTCGCGGGCCACCAGGTTGGCACCGGCGATCCGGATCGCCAGCGGCAGGCCGCCGCACACCTGCACCAGTGCGCGGGCGGCCTCCTCCTCGGCCGCGACCCGGCAGGCGCCGATGGTGCTGCCGAGCAGCCGGCGGCCCTCCTCGGGGTCGAGTACGTCCAGGCCGAGCCGGCGGGCTCCGTCGCTCGCGACCAGCCCGGCGAGCCGGCTGCGGCTGGTGATCACCACCGCGCAGCCCTGGGCACCCGGGATCAGCGGCCTGACCTGCTCGGCGTCGCGCGCGTCGTCCAGCAGGACCAGCATCCGCCGGTCGGCGAGCAGGGTGCGGTACAGCGCCGCGGCCTCGTCCTCGTCCGGGGGCAGCCGGTGCGGCGGTGTGCCGAGGGCCCGGAGGAACTGCGCGAGGACGTCACCCGGCCGCAGCGTCGGGAGGCGGGAGCGGCCGCGCAGGTCCACGTAGAGCTGACCGTCCGGGAAGTGCTCACGCCGACTGTGCGCCCAGTGGGTGGCGAGGGCGGACTTGCCGACACCGGGCGCGCCGACCACGGCCACCACCTGGGGGCGGCGGGCCGGGTCCGGGTCGACGAGGGCGTCCAACTCCCGGATCTGCCGCTGCCGCCCGATGTGGGGCCCGGTTCTGGCGGGCAGTTGGGCGGGCGCGGGGTGCGGGACCGGCGGTATCCGGGGGCCGACCCCGGCGGCGTCCCCGACGGCCTCGGGCACTCCGGGGTGCTCGGAGTGCCCGGGGTACCCGAGGCGATCGGGGCGCTCGGGGCGCTCGGGGTGCTCGGGGTGCTCGGAGTGTCCGAGGCGGTCGGAACGGTCGGAACGGTCAGAACGGTCGGGGCGGGGAGGGAGGCCCGGGAGTCCGGGGCGCCGGTGGGCGGGGGGCAGCCGGCGGCGCAGTACCCGCAGATGGGCGTCGCGGACCTCGGCGCCGGGCCCGACGCCCAACTCCTCGTCCAGCCGGGTCCGCAGGCGGTCGAACACCTGGAGCGCGGCGGCCTGCTCCCCGCTGCCGGCCAGGGCGAGGATCAGCCGGGCGTGCAGGCCCTCGTGCAACGACTCGGCGTGCACCAGGTCCCCCAGCGCCGCGACGGCCTCCCCCGCACGGCCCAGCGACAACGCGGTGTCGGCGTGCAGCAGCGCCGCCGCCACCCGCCGTTCGTTGGCCGCGACCGCGGCCGGGTGCTGGCGCAGCACCAGGTCCGCGTCCGCGAGGACCGGGCCGCGCCAGCACCGCAGGGCCTGTGTCAGCAGCTCGTACCCGGCCTCCCGGTCCGGTCCGCGGTGGATGCGCTGCGCCCGGGCGAACAGCTCGTCGAACCGGCCGAGGTCGATCTGGCTCGGAGAAGCCTCCAGCAGGTAGCCGGTCGGCGTGCGGACGACGGCGGGCCGCGGTGCGGCCCGGTGGCCGTCCGGTTCCAGGTGGTGGCGTACCTGGCTGACGTAGGTGTGGACCAGGCTCTGGCGGGAGTCGGGCGGCCCGGAGGGCCAGAGCGTGTCGGTGATCTCCTGCTGGGTGGCCGGCTCGGGGTGTTTGAGGGCGAGCAGTCCGAGCAGCCGGCGCAGCATCGGGCTGGTGACCGCGACGCCGGCCCGGCCGCGCTGGAGAGCGAGCGGGCCGAGGATCAGCAGACGCGGCCGGAGGGTTCCGCGCGGCGCGGCGCCACCGGCGGCGGCCGACAACCCGTCCAGCTCGCGGTCGGTCAGCCCCAGTGCCTCGGCCAGCCGCCGGAGGGTGCGGTCCTGCGGCCGTTGGACCCGGCCGTGTTCGATGTCACGCAGCGCCCTGGTGCTGATCCCGGCCCTCGAAGCGGCGGCCTCCTGACTCAGTCCTGCGCGCCTGCGCAGCGACCGGAGCCGCGGGCCGAACGGGTCCGCCTCGCCTGCCGGCCCTCCCTGGGCCGGCCCGGTGGCAACCGCCCTCTCCGACATGGCATCCCCTCGTCCGACGGCCGCAGGCCACCGGCCCTGCCGGCGGCGGCACGTCGCGGGCCGGGCACGGCCGTTGGCACGGAAGGCTTCGACCATGATCAGTGTGGACTAGACCATTGCCCCGGGCAAGGGACAGCGACACGATCCCCGCAGGACCTCGGCGCCGGGCCTTCGCCGCGGGGATCACCACGGCCGGCGCCCGACGGATGCGCGCGACGGCCACGGCCGCCGGGCCAGGGCGGTCACCTCGTCGAGCACGGCACGCCCGTCGCGCACTGTGCCCGGCATCGCGCGCCGTGCCCGGCACCGCGCGCCCGCACGACTCCGAACAGCTCACGGCAACGGCCGCACCGGCTGCCGGCTCAGTGACGGTAGGCGGCTGCTGCGATCTCGATGAAGGACCGGATCAACGGGTTGGTGTCACCTTCGTTGCACACCGCCACCACTCGGCTCGGCGCCATGTCGACCAGCGGCACCACGGCCAACTCCGCGGGCAGGTCGTGTCCGAGGGGGGCCAGGCCGACCGTGCCGTTCCACAGCACGGCGTGCAGGCATTCCTGGACGGCGCGCACCACTGGGCCCTCGCGCGGCGTGCCGCCGTTCCAGTACGACTGCCAGACGGGGTCGGTGCCCTGCGGGAACTGGAACCAGCGGCGGTCGCTCAGCTCGGCCAGCCGCAGCCGGTCGCGGCGGGCCAGCGGATCGTCGGCGCGCAGGACCACGCCGACCGGATCGGTTCGCAGCGCACGCACCGTCAGGGCGGTCTCGTCGAACGGCGCCCGGGTCAGGGCGACATCGACCAGTCCGGCGCGCAGCCCGCAGGTCGGATCGGTCAGATCGGTGTCGCGGATCCGGATGTCGATGCCGGGGTGGGTCCGGCGGTAGGCGGCGGCCAGCCTGGACACTCCCGGATCGGTGCCGTCGCCCAGGATGCCGACGGTGACGGTCGCGGCGCCGGCTTCCGCGCGAACGCGTGCCCGGACGCGGTCGGCGTGGTCGAGCAGGGCCCGCGCCTCGTCGAGCAGCACTGAACCCACCGGGGTGAGTGTGACGCCGGTGGGTGAGCGGGCGAACAGCAGGGCCCCGACTTCGGCCTCCAACCGCTTGATCGCCCGGCTCAGCGGCGGCTGACTCATGTGCAGTCGGGTGGCGGCCCGGCCGAAGTGGAGTTCCTCGGCGACGGCCACGAAATAGCGCAAGGTCCGTAGCTCCACGCTGCAACGATACCCACAAGGTATCCGCGCTGCAGGACAGGTCTTGGACACCTGCAGCCCCCCGGCGGTGCACTGGTGAGCATGACCGAAGAATTCGAGGCCAACGCGCCGCAGGCCGATCCCGCCGTCTCGGTGGTGGGTCCCGGCGACGGCGAGACGATCGTTCTGGGCACCACGCGCATGCGCGTCCTGGAGGACGGCAGCCACACCGGGCACCGCCTCGCGATCGCCGAGTCCGTCCTCGCCCCGCACACCCAGGGACCGCCGCGGCACCGCCATGCCCGGCACGACGAGGGCTTCTACGTCCTCTCCGGGACCGTGCGGTTCACCGTCGGGAACGAGGAGCACGACGCCACCACGGGCACGCTCGTGATGGTTCCGCCCGGCACCCCGCACACCTTCGCCAACCTCACCGACCAACCCGCCGTCATGCTCAGCACCTTCACCCCCGGCCTGTACGTGCAGTACTTCCGGGACCTCCAGGGCGCGCTCGCCGACGGCCGGCCGTTGACGCCCCGGGCCGACGTCGACGCGATGAGCCGCTACTCGACCGAGCCTGCCACCGACCTCGGCTGAAGCAGTCGACAGGTCTCCGTGAACCGACGACCCGAGAGCGGGAACGGAAACGATGAACATCGCCTACTGGACAGTCGCGGGGCTGCTCGCCCTCTTCTACGTGTACGCGGGCACGCTGAAGGTGATCCGCAGCCGCGATCAGCTCCGGCCGATGATGGCCTGGGTCGACCGCATGCCCCTGCCCGCCCTCAGGGCGCTGGGGACGGTCGAAATTCTCGGCGCGCTGGGCCTGGTCCTGCCGCCGCTGACGGGCATCGCGCTCCCGCTGGCGCCGGCCGCGGCCGGCGGCTTCGTCCTCCTCCAGGCAGGTGCGATCGCCGTCCACCTGACCGGTGAGGACCGCCGGATCGCACTCAACGTCGGGCTCACCACCACCGCGGCCGTGACCGTCTGGCTGGCCACCAGGCTGTGACGGAGCACCACCCTCGACCGGTGCGGTGGTGGCAACTGCGGGGACAGCCGCCGGACGGCTGCTGTCATCAGTACCAGCCCCACGGCGCGTTCTTCTCCATGGGGACAGCACGCGCGACGCTCGCGCGACGACGCCATGGCCTCGGCGTGTGACGCACAGCGGCAGCCGGACGACGGAGAACACCGGCCTCAAGCTCCCTCACCGTCAGGAGCTCTCGGACGGTACGGACCGGGCGTCGCTCGCCACTCCGCACGGAAGGGGCGAAGCCCTGCCGGCCGCGCTGGTACGTCTCCTCGGCCCCCAGCCCGTCCGTCAGGGCGTCCGCCACCGGTCGTCGGGCCGATATCCCCTTGGCCCCGCACCCCTTCGAGCGGTTGACTACCCGTACGGAGCCACACCGACCGCCCGGGAGGAGACCCGTGGAGAACCCGGACTTCACCATCCTGCTGACCGACGCCTCGGCCGGCGGGCCCACGGCCCTGCGAGCGGTCCGCGCGATCACCGGCCTGAGCCTGTGGCACAGCAGACGGCTCCTGGACAGCGCACCCGTCACCGCACGCGAAGAGATCCCCTTCGAGACCGCCGTCGCCGCGGCCCGGCAGTTGCGCCGAGCCGGTGTACCCGCCGCCCTGCTGTGCGGCTGGTGCCGACGCACCCTGCCCGACGACGACGCCCCCGTCGACCCGGGACCGTGCGCGTCCCGGTACTGGCCCACCGCCCACTGCCAGGCCAACTCCCTCACCACCTGCGACTGCGAGTGGTGCACCACCTACGGCCCACTGTCCGGCCACACCCCCCACCGCACCTGAACCTGACGCCCGGACCGCAGCAGGAGCCACGCGAGCCGGGCAGCATCGGACCGGGCCCCCGGCGCTCAGCCCGGTTGCGCGACGAGGCCCCGGTCTGCGGCCTCGCGGACCATCTCCTCGCACCGGGCCTCGGCCTCCTCGCGCGTGTCGGCCTCCTCGACGTGGCGGGAGTTCTCGGCGAACCACGCGGCGCCGTAGACGACGGCGCCACCCAGGCCCTCGTAACCGATCAACTCGATCCACGCGCCGCCCGTCAGGTCCGTGCGGCGCAGCGAGGTCTCGAACCCGCCGTTCAGGAGCTCCTCGACGTACTCGTCGTAACCGTCGGGGGCAGCGTCGGGGTCGGCGTCGGCCGCGGGGAGCACGACGTGCCAAGCCCCCTCCGCGGGTCAATGCTGGAATCACGGCACCCTCGCGCGACTGAAACCGTCAGCCCGGCAGCCGTGATTCAGCAGCTTGCTCGACGTCAGATCCCACGTCCCCAACGCTGGAGGCCCCGATGAGTACGGCCCCGAGGCGTGTCGCGATCGTTTGTTCCTCACCGCTACTCCGGCGCGGAATCACCGAGGTGATCAATTCTGCGCCCGACCTTCGGCTGGTCGCCACCGCCCCGGACGTCGGTGATCTCCGCCTCGAACCGGAAGGTGCGGACGTCGTCCTGTTGGAGTTACGACAGCCGAGCCGGGAGACCGCCGCCGCTGTGACCCGCTTGCCCCGGTGCGCGGTCATCGTCGTGTCCGTCTCCGAGGCGCAGACCGACATCGTCCTGGCGATCCAGGCGGGCGTTCGCGGCTACTTGAGCCAGCGGGCCGAGGAGGTGGAACTGCTCGCGGCGGTCCGGGCAGCCGCTGTCGGCCGCAGCTACATCTCCGCCGGCCTCACCGTGCGGCATCTCCCGGACAGCCCTCCGCACATCACCGAGCGGGAGCGGCAGATCCTGACACTCGTCGCGAGCGGCGAGAGGGACCGGGAAGTCGCGGCCCGACTGGGGATCAGCGAGCACACGGTTCACTCGCACCTCGACCGCTTGCGCGACAAGACCGGTTGCCGGCGGCGGGCCGATCTCACCCGGTACACGATCGAGCAAGGCATCGTGTCCGGCTCGCCGGGACCGGGGTAGTTCTGCCTGGTCCGTTGTGGGCCTTCCTGCCCCTTGGCAGCGCGAAGTGCCGGGAGAAGACTGGCCTGGAGGAGACAAGGAAGGACCAAGAGCTCCACACCGGGGAGAGCGCGAGCGAGTGAGTCGGACCCACGTTCTCCAATCCCGGGAATAGTTGAGAGGATTCAGCCATGGCGATTCAGGTACATTTCGCCAATTTCCACTGCAATGAAACCGAGGACGCCGGCGCGGACGAGTGCGTCCTGCGCTGGAACGGGTCCGAATTCTGGTCGGGTGACATGAAGGGCGGCCGCACGAGGAACACGGACAAGTTCGTCCTCATGCCTTCGTCCGGCGACGGGATCGTCACGCTCACCGACCTCGACTCACCGGACGAGGACGACCACCTGGGCGCTCAGACGATCAGGGCGAGTGAGCTGGGCCAAGGCTGGCGCCGGGCAAGCTTCTTGGCCGATGAAGCGGACTACTGGATCGACTACGAGGTCTTCCAGGGCTGAGAGGTTCCCGGCACCGGACCGGAGGCCGTCCCGCCACCGGCTGGGGCTGCAGCGGCCACGCGGAGGGGGATCGCGGAGGCGGTCGCGGGCGTCCGGGTCCGGTCCGCGCCGGGGCAGCGCCGGAGCATGTGCCCCCGCCGTACGCCTCAGACCGTCTTGATGCCGCCGCCTTCGACGACGTAGTCGGCGCCGGTGATGCTTGCCGCGCGGTCCGAGACGAGGAACGCGACGACGGCCGCGACCTCGTCGGGTTCGACCATGCGGCCGGTGGTCATGCCCATCGCCGCAGGCACCCCGGACACGAAGTCGCGGTGCCCGACGCCCTTGGCCTCGGCGAGGCGGGCGCCGAAGCTGTCGTCGTCCTCCCACATGCCGGTACGCGTCGGGCCGGGGGAGACGGTGTTCACGCGTACGCCCCGGGGTCCGAACTCCTCGGACAGCGCCTTGCCGAAGGCGTTGAGACCCGCCTTCGCGGCGCCGTACTCGATCGGGCCCGTGCCCGGCAGACGCGCACTCATCGACGAGATGTTCACCACCGAACCGCGGCGTTCCAGGATGCTCGGCAACAGTCGGCGAGTGACCCGGACCGTGCCGAACAGGTTGACCTCGAAGCCCCGCGCCCACAGGGCGTCGTCGGTCGCGAGGAACCCGTGCAGGTTGAACGCGTCTCCGCCGCCCAGGTTGTTGACCAGGATGTCCACGCCGCCGAGTGCTGCGAGCGCCTGCGCCCCCAACTCCTCGGCGCCTTCCGGTGTACTCAGGTCGACCGCGACCGGGTGGGCCCCGGCCTCCTTCAGTTCGGCGGTGATCGTGCGGGCCGCACCGACCACTCTGACCCCCTCGGCGACGAGCTGCCGCGTGATCGCGAGGCCGACACCTCGGCTGGCCCCGGTGACGACTGCGGTCTTCCCCACGAGATCGAGCTCCATGTCAGACTCCTTGCAGATTCTTGAACTAGAGGTACAAAATAAGTCCGCAAAAAGGGCCGCCGGCCGGCAGTCCGAGTCACAACGACGCCATCACCGCATCCACGACCCGCCTCAACTGCGCGGCATCCTCGGCGGTCTTCGCCAGCACCCGCATGCCGATCACCGTCGCGAGCAGCCAGGCGGCCACCGCCGCCGCGTCGCGATCGCCGGTGATCTCGCCGGCCCGCTGGCCTTCCTCGACGGTCGCCCGGAACGCGCTCTCCGTCCGCGCGAACATCTTGCGCACGGTGTCGACCGTCCCGGCGTCCGCGGGAGCCGACTCGGCGGCGGTGTTGACCGCCATGCAGCCGCGCCGATCCGGGTCGCCCAAGTCGAGCTCGACCAGCGCCTCCAGTGCGCCGCGCAGCCGGTCCTTCGCCGAACCGGGATGGTCGAGGAGCGCCGCGAGCCACGCGGCCTGCGAGTCGCGGTAGCGCGCCAGCGCCCGCTCGAACAACGCGTGCTTGCTTCCGAAGGTGTTGTACAGGCTGCCCTTGCCGATGCCGATCTCGTCCACGAGGTCCTGAGGCGTCGTCGCCGCGTACCCCTTGCGCCAGAACACGCCCATCGCGCGCTCCACCGCCACGTCCGGATCGAACTGCTTCGGCCTGCCCATGGCGTCACCGTAGCAGCATTTTTGACCTTGAGGTCAACTATCCGTGCCGGAAACCGCCGCGCTGCGAACGTATCCCCTGTGTTCCGGACGCGGGGAGCCGGACGAGGGTGCGGACGGCGGTTCCGTGCCCATGCGATCGACTACCAGCCGGAAGTGGGCGCACCCGGTGGAATCCTCCCGGTCGCAGCCGAGGGCGCATTCGATGAGCGCGAGTGATGCCCGTGCGGCCGCGATCCGGGAGCGAAGTGCCTTCGCCTCTTCGTCCAGGATGTCCCGTCGTTCCACGGCACCGGCGGTGGCAACCAGTGAGCGGATGGCATCGAGGGAGAGCCCCGCCTCCTTCGCGCGCAGGATGACGGCGACGCGGGTGAGGTCCGCCGCGTCGTAGCGGCGACGGTTCGCGGCGTCGCGTGCCGGAGCAAGGAGCCCCATCGTCTCCCAGTGACGCAGGACGTGCGTGGCCAGACCGAAGCGTTCGGCGACGGCGCCGATGCCCATCGGGCCACGCTCACTGCTGACGGACGTCCTGTACTCGCTTGACTTCATGCCGACATTAAGTCCCACGCTGTCGCTCATGACCAGGGAGACGGAACACGAACACCGACCGACCGACGACCTCATCGCGCGGCTCGACGAGGCCGACCGGCTGCCGGGAGCGGCCGAACTGCGATCTCTTTCCTATGACTTGCTCGGACTTGGACCCGGCATGTGCGTGGTTGACGTGGGGTGCGGCGCGGGGCGAGCCGTGGCGGAGCTGGCCGAACGGGGTGTGAGAGCCGTCGGCGTGGACCCGAGCGAGCAGATGATCGCCGTCGCCCGCGGCCGGTGGCCCGAGGCGGAATTCCGGATAGCGGGGGCATATGAACTGCCGGCGCCGGACGCTTCGGTGGACGGCTACCGAGCCGACAAGGTGTTCCACGAACTGGCCGAGCCTGAGCGGGCGTTGGCCGAGGCTCGCCGAGTGCTCACACCCGGAGGGCGGATCGTGCTGGTCGGTCAGGACTGGGACACCTTCGTCATCGACTCCGCCGATCCGGCCCTCACCCGCGCCATCGTGCACGCCCGCGCCGACCTGACCGTCAGTCCGCGCGCGGCTCGCCGGTACCGGAACCTGCTGATGGCCGCCGGCTTCCGTGACGTGGCAGTCGAGGTGCGCACCAGCGTGTTCACCGGGTCGGCCATGCTGCCCCTGCTCACCGGACTGGCCTCGGCGGCCGGCTCCGCCTCAGCCGTCACGCGCGAGCAGTCGGACCGCTGGATCGCCGATCAACGCGCGCGGGCCGAAGCCGACGGGCTCTTCCTGGCAGTGCCGATGTTCGTGGCCTCGGCGACCGCACCACGGTGAGGCACCAGGCGGCGGGCCGAGGGCGGCGGGCGGCGCGTCGAGGGCGGCGGGCGGCGGGCGGCGGGTTGACAAGGAGGCCCCTCTTATCGATTATCGGCATATCGGTAATCGATAAGAGGGGGTTGGGATGTCCTTGCTGGACAAGCTGCGGCGGCCGGACTGGCTCGGCGAACTGCAGAGCGTGCTCACGCTCGGCGTGGTCGCAACGGGCCTGGCGATCGCGATACCCGTAGGCCGTGCACTGCTGGGCAACCTGCCCGTGACGGCCGGGATACCGGCCCGCGCGCTGGAGGGGACCGCCGTGGTCCACGGCAGGACGGCCGGGGGCGTCACCATCACGCCGGACTCCGTCATCGAGGTGGAGATCGCCGATCCCAGCGTCCACCAGCTCGTCGCGGCGGTACTCACCGCACTGCCGAGCATGCTGGTGGCCCTGGGCATGCTCGTCACGCTCGTGATCGTCGTACGGCGGGCCCGTCACGGTGATCCGTTCACCGTCCAGGCGGTGCGGTGGCTGCGGCTGCTCGCCGTCTTCGTCATCGTCGGCGGGACCTTGGCCGGCGTGACGGAGAGCATCGCGGCGCTGGATCTCGCCCTCACCGTGAGCGACGCCGCGGGCGTCACGGTCTGGGAGTTCCCGGCCGCGTGGACGCTGGCCGGGTTCGGGCTCCTCGCGTCCGCCGAGATCGTCAGCCGCGGCGCCAGGATGCGCGCCGACCTGGAGACGGTGATCTGATGCCGCCGGAGGAGGAACACCGCGTCGAGGTGCACCTCGACAGGCTGCTGGAGGAGCGCGGCCTCACGCTCACCGAACTGGCCGACCGGGTCGGCCTCACGCTCGCCAACCTGTCCGTCCTCAAGAACGGCCGAGCCCGCGCGGTCCGGTTCAGCACGCTCACAGCGCTGTGCGATGCGCTCGACTGCCAACCCGGCGAGCTGTTCACCGTCCCGCCCAGGACACCGCCTGCCTGACCCCGGTGCTCCGCCGTCACAGCCGGAGCACCGGCGGCAGCCCCAGGCGGCAAGCCCAGGCGGCAGGAGCACCGGCTGCCGGGGCCCCGGCAGCCAGGAGCACACCGTTCGACTCGAATCGACCGGGCCGTCCGACCCGCGCCCCGGCGGCGTACCCGGCCGCCGCCGTGTGCGGGTCAGCCCGCGGCGCCGGCCAGGCCGTCCCGCGTCTCCAGGTAGGAGCAGAGCTCCGCCCAGGCGGAGACTGTCCGGCCGTTGGGGGACGGCGTCAGGGGCGGGACGGGGTGTTCGCCGACCAGGACCAGTCCGGCAACCTCCCGTTCGGCACGGCCGTCGTCCGTGATGACCACCTCGGTCCTCTTCCACCGCGGGTGGTAGCGCCGCTCGGGGATCTCCGCGAGGTCCGCCGGTTCGGGCAGTCCTGGTCCGGAGTGGTCCAGGAACCGGATGACCGGGCCGGTCGAACAGCCCGCGTCCGCCAGGCCCACCACCCGGAGCAGGTACGGACGCCCGCTCCGCGCCCGGTAGGCGTAGACCCGGCCAGGGACGGCCCGCGCGGGCGGCGGGCGGCGGGCACGCAGCGGACGCGGTTCGGGCTGCGGGCCCTCCAAGCGGCTCCGCAGCCGTCGCAGGACAGCGGCCCGCCGGCGCACGTCCGCGGCGCCGGCCTCCTGCCAGCGGTCCAGGTCGCCACCCGAGTCCAGCAGGGCCAGGGCCTCCCGCCGGGCGGACCCGGTCAGTCGCCCGAGCCGCGATTGGGTGTCCGCCAGGGCCAGCCGGACCACAGCCCGTTCGTCCGGGTCCGCGAGTTCCTCGACGAAGGCACTCAGCACCCGCGCCTCGGCCTCCTGCGCGTCCGCCCCCGTTTCCAGGGCACGGCGATAGGCGTCACGGACATCGCACGCGGTGTCGTCCGCGTACAGCCCGGTCCCGTCCGTTCCCATGCTCTCCAGTCCTCCCGCCGACAGCCGCGTCCACGCCGCCGCCCACGCCCGACGCCGCATTCCGGCCGGTCCACGGGCGATCACCCGTACGAAGTCTCGCACCCCGCCACCACGGGCCCCACCCCGACCGCCGAACGCCGGCACACGGCGCGCCACCTCCGGCTCGGCCCCGCCCGCGAACACAGCGACCGCCCGCGAGCAGGCCTGCCCCTCCCGCCGACGGCAGCCGGACCCGTCGCGGGCCGGGACGACGAGCCAGGCAGGCGCAGCGGGCGGCGGCAGGCATCAAGGTGGGGATCAAGGTGGGCATCAAGGTGAGGATCGGCGGATCCCGACCGGCTCACGGGAGATCATGGTCGCGGACCGATCAGGGAAGACACAGGGCAGGGGAATCACGGTGGCGTTCCACGCATCCGCACTGGACGGAGTCGCCGGCAACCCGGTGCTGCCGACACCACTGCTGCTGCGCCTGCTGGCCTTCGACGACGGCGGTGACGGCCCGCCCCGTCACGCCCTCCAGCGAGCCGGACTCCCCGAAGCAGCCGTCGCGGTGATCCTGACCCACCCGAACCCGCGCGCCCGAATCGACTTCGCCATGAGCGCCAGGGCCGAACCCGCGCAGCGGGCCGGGCTTGCGGACGACCCCTCCCCCAAGGTGCGGGCCGCCCTCGCGTACGGACCCGAGTGGAGCGACCCGCGTACGAGGGTCGCTCCACTGCCGGACGCCGTCTGCGCCCGCCTGCTCGACGACCCTGATGCGCCAGTACGAGCGGCCCTGCTGGACTCACCCCACCTGGCGCCGTCGTTCCTGGCCTCGATGGCTGCTCATCACAGCTCGGCAGCGCGCCTGGAAGCGGTCCGTGCATGGGAGGTCCTGGCGCCGGGCGAGCGATCGGCACTGCTGGCCGACCCCGACCCGGAGGTGCGGCGGGCCGCCGCGCTGCGGGAGTGCCGGCAGGACGCCCGCGTCACCTCCGCACTCCTCGACGATCCGAAGTCCGCCGCCGAGGCGCTGCGCCGAGGGCTCCTCGTCCGCGCCGACGCCGAGCGGTGCGTCGCCGAGCGCACGCACCTGGCTGCCCTAGCCGAGAACCCGTCGTTGCCCGCCGACCTCGTGGAGCGGCTCGCCGTCGACCCCGACGAGGCCGTACGACTCGCGGTCTCCCTCAGGCCCGAGCTGGACGAGGCGCGGCGCATGGCGATCGACTTCACGGTCGGGGACTTCGACAGGGGCGACGGTGTGCAGTGGGTACTGGACGGGCTCGCCGGCACCGAGGTGCCGCGTCGGGCCGCGGCCTCCGCCCACCCGCTGCTCCGGCGCGCCGCTGCCCGGAGCCCCCACCTGTCGCCCGACCTACTGCGCCTACTCGCACGCGTCGAGGACCCGGTGGTGGAGAACCTCCTGGGCATTCACCACCCCGACACCCCGGAGGAGGTCCTGATGCGCGTGTTCGCGCGGCTCGGCGGGACGTTCTCCGCCTGGATGGCGGAGACGCACCCCCGCTTTCCCCGTGAGGGTCTCGCCGCGCGTTACGCGGACCACCCGGACGGGAACCACCGTCGGCTGGCGCTCCGGGACCCGGCCGCCACGCCCGCACTGGTCGAACGGCTCAGTCACGACCCCGTGGTCTGGACGCGTCAGGCGGCGGCCGGCGACCCTCGGCTGCCGCTGCACCGGCTCCGCGAGGCCCTCCACGTCCCTGAACTGGCCTCCAGTGCGGGTGCCAACCCGGCGCTCCCCGAGAGCGAGATGGCCGGCGTCCTGGACCGGGCCGGCGTTCCCGCCTGACCACCGATCACCAGGTCGTCGCCCGCAACACGGTTCAAGAAGTCCGAGGCCTCCCGCACCTCGTCGGGGCGGAGCTCCCACAACTCCGCAGCGCGGTGGCGCGGTGGCAGCGGAGCGGGTGGCGTGGGCCGGGCATCGGCGTGCAGGTCGCTCCACCGGCCCGCCACGTAGGTTGCGTATTCAAACTCACTACCACTAGCGTTCCATGCCATGGACATAGTTGGAATATCAAACCCAGCGGTCGCGCCGGCCGACCTGGACCGGCCCCACCGCCGGGCCGCGTTCCTGGTGGTCGCCGCCGCGGTCTTCGTCTCGAACCTCGACCTGTTCATCGTCAACGTCGCCCTCCCGGCGATGCAGCAGCACTTCCACGGCAGCAGCCTGACCACCCTGTCCTGGGTGTTGAACGCCTACGCCATCGTCTTCGCCGCGCTGCTGGTCCCCGCCGGACGACTGGCGGACCGCATCGGCCACCGGACGGTGTTCCTCGCCGGACTGGCCGTCTTCACCACCGCCTCCGTAATCTGCGCACTCGCCCCGGCCGTCGCTTGGCTCGACGCCGCCCGGGTGGTCCAGGCGGCGGGCGCGGCCGCGCTGATGCCGACCTCACTGGCGCTGCTGCTGGACGCCACTCCCCCGGCCGAGCGCCCCGGCGCCGTCCGGGCCTGGGCCTCGATCGGCGGGGTCGCCGCCGGGCTCGGACCGGTCCTCGGCGGACTGCTGGTCGAGGCCGACTGGCGCTGGGTGTTCATCGTCAACGTCCCGGTCGGCATCGCCGCCATCGCCGTGGGGGCCCGCGTACTGCCCAGGCTGCGCGGCAAGGAGACCGGACCGCTGCCGGACCTGTTCGGCGCAGGACTGCTCACCACCGCCATCGCCACCCTCGCCGCGGCCCTGGTCAAGGGCGACGCCTGGGGCTGGGGCTCGCCCCGGGTCCTGGGCAGCCTGCTCGCCGGCGCCCTGCTGACCGGCTGGTTCCTGCACCGCTCGGCGCGCCACCGCGCCCCCATCGTCGAACTGCCACTGCTTCGGGTGCCCAGCTTCGCCGCCGCCAACACCGCGGCGCTGCTGTTCACCCTCGCCTTCGCCGGCATGCTGCTGACCTCGGTCCTGTGGTGCCAGCAGGTCTGGGGGTACTCGGCGCTGCGCACCGGACTCGCCATCGCCCCCGGACCGCTCCTGGTGCCTCCGGTCGCACTGGGCAGCGCCGCACTGGTCCGCAGGCTCGGCCCCGGACGGCCGGCCGCGCTCGGCGCCCTGCTGTTCGCCGCAGGCATCGGCTGGTGGACCGCCACCATCGGGGTCCGGCCCGGCTACGCCACCGAACTGCTGCCCGGGATGCTGCTCACCGGGCTGGGCGTGGGGCTGACCCTGCCCACCCTCATCGGGTCCGCCGCGGCGGCGCTGCCGCCCACGCGCTTCGCCACCGGCTCGGCGATCACCACGATGGCCCGGCAGATCGGCGCCGTGGTGGGCGTAGCGCTGACGGTCAGCCTGATCGGCACCCCGCACGGGCCGCAGGCCGCGCTGGACGGCTTCCGACGCGGCTGGACCGCGGTGATCGTGGCAGCGCTGCTGGCCTGCGCGGCCGCCCTGGCGCTCACCGCCGCCCAGCGCCGGGGTGCGGAGAAGTAGCCCCGCCTCCGCCCTCGCCCACAACGCCCCCAGGCACCTGCCGCCAGCCGCCAGCCGCCAACCGCCAACCGCCAACCGCCAGATCCACCACCGGAGCAGACGGGCGAAAACGCTTCCGGCCCCTCACGACCATGCGAGGGGCCGGAAGCGTTCCTTGTGGCACTGCTCGCGAGCCGGCTCATGCCCACGCCCCCAACCGGTCAACCGGTTCACGCGGATGAGGGGCCGTGGCCCGTGCCCGCAGGAGTACGGCAGCAGCCCCAGCCTGATGTGCGCGGATCGGCCGTGGTCGTCCTGCGCAACAAACCGCTTGGCGGACCATGGCGACCACTGCTAACTTGCCGGAAGGCCGTGCGAGAGAACGAGGAGGTGGTACCCGTGAACGCTATGACGACATGGGTGCTCCTCTCCGGGGTCACGGTCGGGCGATAGGTCGTCCGGGAGCGCCGTCACAAGAGCCCTCCCGAAAGGCACGACCATGCACTTCACTTCCGAACAGCGCCTCGACGACGGCATCCTCGAACGCGAGTTCACCCTCGGCGAGATCCCCGGCACCCTGTGGACGCCCGAATCCGCCGCACCGGCCCCGCTGATCCTGATGGCCCACAACAACGGCCTGCCCAGGGGGGCGTCCCGCTTGGTGGCCAGGGCCCGGCACACCGCGGCGTGCGGCTACGCGGTCGCCGCCATCGACGCCCCGGGATGCGGCGACCGGCCCCGTTCCGCCGCCGACGATCAGGCCCGCGCCGACCTCCGCCGGGCGGTGCAGGCCGGCGAGCCGGTCGACGAGATCTTCGAGTCCTTCATCGGCCCGCTGGTCGAAAAGGCGGTCCCGGAATGGCGGACCACCCTGGACGCCCTCCTCTCGCTGCCCGAGATCGGCGGCCCGGTCGGCTACTCGGGGTGGACCGCCGTCGGCATCGGGCTGGCGGTCGCCGAGCCGCGCATCGCGGCCGCCGGTTTCTTCGCCGGGGGTTACGTGCCCCGCGCCCAGCGCGAGGAGGCCCGGCAGGTCACCATCCCACTGCTGTTCCTGCTGCAGTGGGACGACGAAGGAAATCCCCGGCAGCGGGCCCTGGACCTGTTCGACGCCTTCGGCACCAAGGAGAAGACGCTGCACGCCAACACGGGCGGACACACCGGCACACCGTGGTTCGAGGTGGAGGACGGGGCCCGGTTCTACGACCGGCACCTGAAGTGAGCCCCGGCCACCAGGCCGACAACAGGCAGTAGCTGACACCAGCCGGGACGCCGCTCGTCGAGAACACGTCCCGGCTCTCCGCAGCCCCCACACCACGGGCCCCCGGCCAGCCCGGCAGGGGCCCGTGGTGCCCGCGGGCGCGCCGGCGATCGGTGTGGGCGCAGGCCGCAGCACCGCACCTCGGGGAACGTCAGGCCCCGAGGTGCGGTGTCCCTGCTCATGCCCCCAAGGTGCCGCCGTCCTGCCCCGGCTCCGCGTCGGACTCCTCCGGGCCGTCCGACCGGGCCGGGCAACGCGACCGCCGGCCACGACCCGGCGGACCTTCGCAGCCACAGCGCTAGCCTTGGGTCCCATGATCGTATGGCTCAACGGAACCCACGGCGCAGGCAAGACGACGACCAGCGCACTCGTGCAGCAACTGATCCCGGATTCACTGGTGTTCAACGCCGAGAAGGTCGGCGAGACACTCATGGACATCACGCCTGGGCTGCCCGCGACGGCCAACTTCCAGCACTGGCCGCCGTGGCGGCCGCTCGTAGTGGAGACCGCCCGCCGCATCCTCGACTACACCGGCGGCACTCTGGTGATGCCCATGACTGTCCTGGTCGAGGAGTACTGGCGCGAGATCAGCACAGGTCTCGCCCGACATGCCATTCCAGTCCGGCACTTCGTCCTCCACGCCGACCAGAACACCCTCCGCGGGCGCATCGCGGGCGACACTGTCATCGGCCCTGACTCTCCGTTCCGCCTCAAATACCTTGAGTCCTACGCCGAGGCGGCCCGCGCATGGCTGCACAGCGAGGCCGAGGTCGTCGACACCACGCACCTCACGCCCGCCCAGGCCGCGCTGCAGATCGCCGAGGCCGTCAAAAGCTAGGCCCTCCGCCCTCCGCCCGTCACGCGGTAGCAGGCGCAGGCGCAGGCGGCAAAGGAGAACGGCCTTCCGGTGTTCGTCGGTGCGAACGGACTCAGCCATCGCCCTGGAGTTTCACGCTGGGGGGGTCGTGGCCGCCGAGGCCGGCCGTCCCGTCTCCGGGCTCTGGGCTCCCGCCTCTGGGCTCTGGGCTCTGGGCGCCCAGGATCTCCGGGCGTTCACCGGCCACCGGTCAGACGCATAGAAGCGGGCAAGCGCCGAGGGAAGGGAGCCGGGTATCTAGTGCTGTGACCGGATGGTTCACCGTGGTCGGGAGACGGCTCACGGGACGAGCGCGGTCCGCGAGGCAACTGGTATGAATGGTGCATGCAGGAAGAGACCGCGCAGTCCGCGATCGACACGTTCATCTCGGCGTTCAACGCCTCGGACGACAGCTATGTAACTGCGCTGCTCTCCCAGGCCCTAACCTCGGACGTGGTCCTCTGGGGACCGTTGGGCCGCACCGAGGGGATCGAGGCGGTCGAGCGGTTCGTGCTGGACATCCGGCGCCACCCCGCGGGGACCGGCACGATGGTGCGCTGTTCGGCGGTGGACATGCCGGACGAGTGGGCCCGGTACCAGTGGATCTTCACGACGCCGGATGGAGGCCCCCGCCTGTCGGGAACGGACGTCGTCCATCTGCGGCGGAACCTCATCGACCAGGTCATCGTCTTCGCGGGGGAGATCGAGCCGTCCGCCTCCTGAGTCCTTCTCCTGAACCGGCGCCGTTCGGGGCTCCAGGTCTGCCCAGCCGAGTCTTGGTGCGCTGGAAGGTGACTCCACGGCGGGTGAGCAGGCCGTGAGGCCCTGCGCTGCCTGCTCGCCAGACGAGGCGTCGCCTTTCAGCGGACGAAGACGTGGAAGGAGTCCACCGATCCGGAACGGGACGCCAAACTCGACCGGATCGAGCACGTCCTGGAGCGTTTCCCCGACCGGACGCTCGCGTTCGACGAGTTCGGCCCGCTCGGCATACGCCCCACCGCGGGCAGCGCCTGGGCCGAGCGGGGTCGACCCGGCCGGCTGCCGGCGACCTACCACCGCACCCATGGCGTCACCTACCTCCACGGCTGCTACTCGGTCGGCGACGACACCCTGTGGGGCATCAACCGCCGACGTAAGGGCACCGCGAACACCCTGGCCGCACTGCGGTCGATCCGAACGACCCGTCCGGACGGTGCCCCGGTCTACGTGATCCTGGACAACCTGTCCGCCCACAACGGCAAGAAGACCCGGGCACTGCCCGCCTACCTGCGTTGGCGCAACGCCAACGCCCGCCGTCCCGACATCCCGGCCGCCCAGCGCAAGGAGCGTGCCCGCATCCGCAGCGAGAAGCGTCCGCGCTGGGGCGGCAGGCCCGTCCTCGCCGCGCAATCAAGCAACCCGGCGAACGTACGCGGTCAGAGCACTAGACGGCTGGAGGTTGCCCTACGGAGGACGGATGCCAGCCGGTAGGGGAGAGCCGGAGGAGCGGCGGGCTTGCCACCTGGCTCCTCCCCCGGATGGATCCGGGGGAGGAGCCACCGGTCAGGGGCGCAGCACCCGCGACGGCGCGGCCGCGTTGTCGGCCCACGCCTGGGAGCGGTTGGCCGGCACCGTGCAGACGTCGTCGCCCGGCCAGGCCTCCCGCCACACGTAGCCCGCGACGCAGGTGTGCGGTCCGTAGGGCCCGGAGACCCAACGGCTGTAGCGGGCCGCGTTGTCGGCGGCGGCCTGGCTGCGGGTCGCCGGGGTGACGCAGGTGTAGTCGCGCAGGTCGGCGTCGCGCCAGACGTAGCCCGCCACGCAGGTGTTCGGCCCGTAGACGGCCACCGAGGTGGCCGAGTAGACCGTGACGTTCGCGGTGGCACCGCTGATCGACGTCGAGATCGAGTCGCCGTTGGCGTTCAGCGAGGTGACGGGCAGCCGGGCGCCGCCGTCCAGGGTCCGCTGCAGGTAGGGCGTGCCGTTGACGACCTCGTGGATCAGCACCACGTCGTTCGGGATGCCCGCCGAGTAGCCGAGCTTCCGGGTGAACTCCACGGTGTAGTAGTGGAACGGGTCCGATCCGATCGGCACCCGCAGCAGCTGCGGGCGGGAGCCGTCGTCGCTCTGGAACGAGGTGAGGGTGTGGCTGCTCCAGCCGGCGGGGGCGACGGCGACCCGGTTCCGGTTGACCCAGCCGAGCTTGTCGAGGTGGTACCCGACCAGGCCGACCGGCTGGGTGTTGCCGTAGGTGCTGCCGGTGCCCGAGGCGTAGACGTTGGCGGCGCTCATCTCGTCCCACGGGTCGTCGTACTCGCCGGGGGCGGACCACGGGGCGTTGCGGTAGGAGGTGTCGTTGGAGAAGGAGTGGCCCAGCCCGTAGCCGTGCAGCATCTCGTGGGCGACGGAGACCGAGCCGAGGCCGGTGCCGTCCAGGTAGATCGCGCCGTTGGCGCCCCACCAGTCGATGCCGACGTTGGTGACGACGACGGTGCGGTGTCCGGCGGGGACGGTGTAGCCGCCCGCCTTCGCCGCGTTGACGCAGTCCTGGAAGCGGGTCCAGCGGTCCCGGCCCTGCTCCTGCGCGAGGGTGTAGGGCATCGTGTACCAGCCGGCGGCGTTGGAGTTGCGGATCTGCACCGCTCCGCCGGAGATGCTGTTGAAGTAGTCGTACATGCCCGCGGTCCCGGCACCGGAGTCGGTGAAGAAGTTCCGCAGCCAAGCTGCGCTGTGCGGTTCGGACGGGTTGTCCGAGACCTTGCACATCAGGATCGACCAGCCCGTGTAGCCGCGGACCGGCACGGCCCGGGCATCCTGCGGCAGGCCGAACAGCACCATCAGGATCGCGGCCACGAGCGCCGCTCCCCCGGCCCTGATCCGACTCGTTCGATTCCCACGCATGCGGGATCCTCCCCCCTTCGTCCCGGTACTCCGGAGCCTGTCCCCGGACGGGCGACGGCACCCGTACCCACGGAACGATGAGCAATAAACTCCGTCAGTAGAAGGGCAGTTGAGCGCATGCGGGCAGGTGTGCGAACCCGTCCGGACGGCACCGGACCCGCGGTTCCCAGCCGGCACACCAGTCGCCGACGCACCGGCCGGGCACATCAGCCGCCGAGAGCACCGCACGACCACCCGCCCCCGCGGGTGCTCGCCTGCCGGCTACGGCTCGGTCGGAACGCCGCCGCCTCCCGCGAGGTCGGCGGCACCGAATCGCCACGCCTCGATGTCGCGATAGCGGATCGGCCCGGGGCCGCGGCCGATGTTGCTGCCGACGAGGTGGAGACGCTCGGCCCGCCACGACCGGCCCACGAACCCGGTGAGCCCGGCCGCGGCCTGCGGAACGCTGGTGGGATCGTCGCGACGGGACCGTGCCAGGGTCAGATGCGGGCGCAGCGGGCGGTCCCTGAAGTCGATCCCGCAGGAGCCGACCAGGTCCCGGACGTCGGCGGCGAGCCGGTGCAGTCCCTCCAGCTCCCCGTCGATCCCGCTCCACAGCAGTCGCTGGTCGAAGTGGCCGCCGCCCCGCAGGCCCAGTTCCAGGGCGGGGCGCGAGGCAGCCGCGCCGGCCAGCGCCGACCGCAGCGGCGGCACAGCCGTGGAGGGCAGCTCACCGAGGAAGGCCAGGGTGATGTGCCAGTCCTCGATCCGGTTCCACCGCAGCCGCGGGTACATGGCGTAGGCGGGTTGCAGCGCCCGGGCCAGTTCGTCCTTGGCGTCGTCGGGCGGAGCCAGCGCCACGAAGACGCGCAGGGTCGAGGGCTCGGGGTGATCGTCCACGAGGGGGGAGGGTATCCGAGGGCAGGTCGCCTGCGCTCACCGGTGCCGCCGGGGCCGACGCCCCGGCCTCCGGAGGGCCACCATTCCCCCGCTGCTCCGGTGCGGCGGCCGCGCGCCGCCCCGGGGGCACAGCGCCGGCGCCGAGACCGGTGCGCCGGGGCTCGGCGGCGGCGGCGGTGGCGGTGGCTCCGGCGGCGGCGGTGGCTGCCCTGGCGGTCGCGGTCTCGACGGTACGGGCGGGGCGTCGCGGCCGTCTCGCCCGGACCCCGCGCGCACGTCCTCGGAGTCGTCCGGCCGACGACAGCCGCGGCAGGCCGCTGCCGGCGGACGCTCAACTGTCCGCCCGGTTGCCTTCTGTCGCGGCAACCACGAACCACTGGGCCGGCAGCTCGACCCGGGTACCGTCCGGGTGGCGCTCGCTCATCGCGAGCTCGCTCCCGCCCTGGTCGAGGATCTCCAGACCGGCGCCGCGCAGCAGCCCCGGGATCTCCCCCGGTGCGACTTCGGCCGGGCGCAGTTGGTGCTTGCGGACCTGCCGGAGTTTCTCCGGCGGGCCGCCGGGCCGGTCGGCGACCTGCTGGAGCACCGCCTTGGCGGCGGCGGTCGGCTCGACCACGAAGCCCCGGCCGCGCCGACCGAGCAGCAGGGCGACGGCGGCCGCGACGGGCTCCCGGTCGGCCGGGTCGCTCTGGTGGAGCACGGCCCGCAGGTAGACGTTGGCGTCGCCGAGCCGGTTGCCGAGCCGCCGCACCCCCGCCAGGTCGGTGAGGTCGAGCTGTTCGAACTCGGCCACCGCGTCGCGGTCCGCCCGGCGGGCGTGCGCCACGGCCGAGGCCGACAGGTCCACGCCCACCGCGCGCGGGAAGTGTGCGGCCAGGTAGCGGGTCTGGGTGCCGTTGCCGCAGCCGAGGTCGACGATCGGCAGCGTACGGTCGGCGTGGGCCGTGAGCAGCGCGGTGTGCGGGGCCGCCGTCAGCGTCGCGTCCGCGTCCCAGAACGGCTCGCCCGGCTCACCCGTGTTCTCGGCCCAGAAGCCCTCCCACGCTTGCACGTAGCGCTCCGAAGCACTCATCGGCAGGTCCCTCCCGTGTGTCGTGACGGTGTCGTGGCAGTGACGACACCCTCCATACCGGCCTCCGCACCGGCGGAAACCACGCGGCCCGATCCTTCACCCGCATTCGACCCCCCACCGGTAGACCAGCGACCAGCGGCCCACGTCTCCGGCGGCACGCCGCACCGCCTAGCCACCGCCCGACCGGCCCTCCTCTCGGCCCGGAGAGCCACGGCGGCACGGCACCCGGATCCGCGACCCCCAGCCCTCGCCGACAGCCGCCCTCCGGACGCGTAGACGCCCGGACACCCGGACGCCTGGACGTCGCCGAGCGTGAAGGCCGGCACCGGACACAGGCCAGCCGCCCGGCTCGAACGCGGCCGGTGACCTATCGTGATCGGGAGTGCCGGTGCAGCCTCCCGGCCTGGTGACATCAGCAGGGCACCGTGCTGCGCGCTTCACGATCGGTCGGCAGGTGCTCTTCGAGGAATCGGGAGTAAGGCATGGGTCTCATCCACATCGAGCTGTTCACCACCCTCGACCTCGTCGCTCAGGCGCCCGGAGGCCCCGACGAGGACCCGGTCGGGTTCCCGTTCGGCGGCTGGCAGGCGCCCCTGCTCGACGAGGTCGCCGGGGCGCAGATCGACGCCGCCTACGAGGGCACGGACGCCCTCCTGCTCGGTCGGCGGACGTACGACATCTTCGCCGCCTACTGGCCGCACCAGGAGGGCGGCGAGGACAACGAGATCGCCGAACTGTTCAACAGGGTTCCGAAGTACGTGGCCTCCCGCGGCACGCCCGACCTCTCCTGGGCCGGCTCCACGCGGCTCGGCCCGGACCTGGCCGACGCGGTGCGCGCGATCCGCGACCGGCACGAGCACGTGAAGGTCGTCGGGAGCCTGAACCTCGTCCAGACCCTCCTGCGCGAGAAGCTCTTCGACCGCCTCGACCTCTGGGTGCCCCCGATCGTCCTCGGCGTCGGGAAGAAGGTGTTCGACGGCGGCGCGGTGCCCACCAACGTCACCCTCCTCGAACCGCCGGCTGCCAGTCCGAACGGCACCGTCTACCTCCGCTACGGACTCGCCGACGGCACACCCGCGACGGGGGACATGAGCGCACCCGACCGCGGTCTCGGGCACGACGACTGACGCCAGCCCGCGCGAGACACCCCTGGCCGCCCCGCCGCCGTGCCGGAGGCCCAGCGCCCGGCCCCCCCAGGCCCCACCGCCCGGGCTCGCCACCCGGCCCGACCCCGGCGGGTCCGCGGTCACGTGGTTCCCCCTGCGCGCCGCTGCGACGCACCCGATTGCAGCAGCTGCCGGCCGGCGTCGAGCGCCACCGGAGCCCCGCGCCGGCCCGGAGCACTGCACGGCGCGGCTCGTGTCGGGGGCGGCCGGTGCGACCGAGGCGGCGGCCAGGCCGGAGGGCTCCGGCCTGCGATGTCCCGGCCGACGTCCGGAGGAGGGCGGCCGCTCCGGTCCGGGCCCGCCGGTCACTCCTCGGCGGCCGCCGCGCGCAGCGCCGCGAGGACGCGGTCGGTGTCCGCACCGGTGGTGCGCCAGTTGCTGAAGGCCGCGCGGACGGCGGGTACCCCGTCGAGCACCGTCGGTGTCAGGAACGCCTCGCCGGATGCCGCGACGCGGCGCAGCAGTGCGTCGACGTCCTCCTGCGCGGGCCGCCCGGCGAGGGTGAAGCAGACGACGTTGAGGCGTACCGGCGCCAGCAGTCGGAAAGCCGGATCCGCTGCGAGGGCCGTACCCAGCCGGGCCGCCTCGGTGCAGTTGCGCTCCACCACCTCCCGGTGCCCCGCACGGCCGTAGGCGGTGAGCGCGAACCACGCCGGCAGGGCCCGCAGCCGCCTGGAGTTCTCCGGGGCCAGGTGCACGGGGTCCGGGTTGCCGGTCGGGGCGCCGAGGTAGGGCGAGGCGTTGTGGAAGGCGGCCACCTGCAGGTCCCGGCGGCGGGTGAACTGCACGGCGGCGTCGTACGGGACGTTCAGCCACTTGTGGAGGTCGACGCAGACCGAGTCGGCCGCGTCCAGACCGGCCACGAGGTGCGCGCGGGTCGGCGAGAGCGCCGCGAAGGCGCCGAACGCCGCGTCGACGTGCAGCCAGAAGGGGTACTGCTCGCGCAGCGCGGCGATCGCTTGCAGATCGTCGAAGTCGACGGTGTTGACCGTGCCCGCGTTGGCCACGACCACGGCCGGACGCCCGTCCAACGCCGCCAGCTCCTCGGCGAGCGCGGCCACGTCGACCGCCTCCCGGCCCTCCAGCGTCCGCACCTGTCGCAGTGCGCCCCGGCCGAGCCCGAGCACGGACAGCGCCTTCCCGATGCTCGAATGCGCCGCGCCCGACAGGACGTCGACCGGCCCGAGGGCGGCGAGGCCGTCCTGGGTGACGCTGACGCCGCGCCGCTCGCCCACCCATTCACGGGCGACGGCGAGGCCGACGAGGTTCGACATCGTCGCGCCGCTGACGAAGACTCCCGTGTGGGCCTCGCTCAGCCCGAAGAGGTCGCGCAGCCAGCCGACCGTCTCCTGCTCCAGGTCCGCCGCGGCCGAGCCGGTGCGGTTGCTGACGTTCTGGTCGAAGGTGGCCGTCAGCCAGTCGCCGGCGAGGGCCGCCGGGGTCGCCCCGCCTGTGACGAAGCCGAGGTAGCGCGGGCCGGCGCTGCCGCTGAACCCCGGCTCCCACCGCTCCGCGAACAGCTTCAAGGCGCCGTCGGTACCGCTGCCGTCCGCGGGGAGTGGCAGCCCGGGACCGGGGGCGCCTGCCGCCCGGCCACCGGCCCGCGCCACGGGACGGTCCGCGATTCCGGCGAGCGCGTGCGCGGCGCGATCGCTTACCGCGTCGAGGAGTTCGGGCAGGCGGGCGAGGTCTTCACCGAGTCGAGGATGCATGCCGACAGCCTAGGCTCGGGCCCGGCCGGGCCCGACGCCGGTGGCGCCCGACGCCGGTGGCGATCACCGACCTGAGTGTCGGCGTCGATGTCAGCGGTGACCGCCATCATGGGGACATGAGCAACCCGAATGTGGCCACCGGCAGTGTCTGGCGGCTCCGCCACGGCGACCATGAGGTTGCCCGACTGACGGTGACCGGCGCCGATTGGCCCTGGATGCACGCCGACGTCGAGACGCTTCCCGGCTTCGACGAGTTCCGTCCGCTGTTCGCGGAGCAGGAGCGGGCCGTCGACGAAGAGGACTGGGAGCAGGTCGACAAGTGCTACTCCCGGATCCGCAGTGCGCTCACCATGACGTTCCCCGACGGGAATCCCGTCGCCGAGTTCATGCTGCACATCCACGACGACGGCACGGCCGGCTGGCGCTGGCACGACGAACCCTTCGACACGGTGGATCAGTGACGCGCTGGGTTCGCTGCTTCTGGGACGAGGAAGCCGCGGCGACGTCCTTCCTGAGCACGTCCACCGCTGCGGGATCTGATCCGGGAACCGCCGCGGCCTCAGTGCAAATCGGGGTCTCGCGTCTCGCCGCCCCGGCAGTGCCCTGCTCCGTGCCGGGACGCGGCAGCCCCCGTCGAAGCCCTGCCGGTCGACCATCACGCTCGCCATCGGTCGGCACAAGATGCACGACCCTGGCTACCGCAGGAGAATCGAAACATCGGCCATCGGGGCATGAACCGTACAGAGATGCCCACTTGACGCTGGTGGAACCTGACGCACCTGGGTCCGCCTCGGACGCGTAGTGGCGAAAGACTCGGGGCCGGGCTTGGCAGGTGGCGAAGCACATGAGTGGCAACGGTGACTTTGATTGGCCTGAGGAGCCGGTGTTCTCCCCGGCGGGCGGGTTCCTGATTCAGCATCGATGGGGAGTCACGCGGCCGTTCGAGGTCGTCATTCCCTGGCCCGACGGCGGGCTGGCGAACTTCTGGCGCAGCGACACCATCGAGGCCACCGACGGGGCAATTGCCATGGCCACCCACGAAGGTGACGTATTCGCCGCCTGGATCGGTTCGGGCAACGAAGGCATCAACGTCGCCCGTTTGGCCTTGGCCGGCGATCCTGACAACGGATACAGCGTAGTGGGCCTCGAAAACAAGGTGACCCTGGACAACGATTTCAGTGACGAGACGCCGGCCCTGGCTTCTCACCACGGCAGACTGTTTCTTGCCTGGAAAGGCGTCGGCAACAAGAAGCTCAACCTGATGTTTTCGAGCGACAACGGCAGGACTTTTCAGGGCAAGAAGACCCTGGAGGACCGGAGCGACGCCTCCCCGGCTCTGGCGTCCCACTCGAATCGCCTCTTCCTGGCATGGAAAGGCTCTGGGAACCAGGAACTGAACCTGGCCAAGGTGGTCCTTTTCGGAAGCACTGCCGGGAATTTCGGAATAGAAGGCACTGAAGAGTGGCACCTCATAGGTGAAACGTCACCTCAGGCACCATCCCTCGCATCGCACAAGGGTAGGCTCTTCGTGGCCTGGAGGGGGGCCGGCAACACAGACCTGAACCTCATGTTCTCGACCGACGGCGCCGCTTTCGAAGGAAAGCAGAGCTTTGCCGAGGATGCCGACGAATTCGTATCGATTGCTTCGAGCTCCAGCGGCCTTTTCGTGGCGTGGAAGAAGCTGCAGAGCGCCGGCCTCGGCGGCCCTGTCAAGGTCGCCCGAGTCACCTTGATCGGCACCACGGCCGGAGGGTTCGGCATCGAGGGGCTGCAGAAGGCATCGGCGGGCGTGAAGAGTGTTTTCGCACCGTCCCTTGCAGCCGTCGACGGGAGTCTCGTTCTCGCGTGGCGGAGGGACGACGCTCAACTGGGCTTCATGACCTCCAACGACCGAGGCGGAACCTTCGGAGCCGAGAAGTCCTTCGGCCACGCGTTGCAGTGGCACGGCCCGGCTCGGTTCGGGGCCGGAGAATACGCGGGTGCCACGGTGCTCGAATCCGACTTCCGGGTGGACCCCGAGAACCGGACGGGCAACCTGGAGGTGATCGCGTCACGATCGGACGGTCGCGTCGATCATTTTTGGCGGGACAACACCGGCTCCGTGTGGCACGGTCCGTTCGACATCCCGGTGATTCAGCGGGGCAACGGTGCCTGCGGGCCCAGCATGTACTACAGCGGGGCCTATTTTCTGCAGGAAGATGTCACAGGTATCGACTTCGAAGAGCACGGGCGCAATATTTTCGTCGCGGTGGCACCGAACCTGGAGTCCGGCTTCACCCTCTACTTCCGGATCAACCCGGCGAGCGATGAGGGGGAGGCCATACATTGGAAGGCGGTACAGGGCCACGGCGACAGGCCGGTCGTCGGGCTCGCCATCGCGAAACTGGTCCGACAGCCTGCCGGTGCGACGTTCATGGAGACGGCGTACAAGGATGAGGGCCCTGGGGTGTCCGACGGAGTGCCGAGCATCATTGCGGAGATCACCTATGCCGGCAGGCTGAAACTTCACAAGTTCAACTTTGCCGATTTCGTCGGCCAGCAAGGTGTTTTCGACGGGCCCTCCCTGGAAGGAGTCAGCCCCTTCCCGGCCCTCGACGGAGAGTTCACGGGCCAGCCCGGCCTCCTGGAAGGCGACTACGGATACCGTCCACTGGTGACGGCGCCGTTCCTCGGACACTTCGGAGGCCTGGAGCTCATCGCTCCCAGCAAATTGGGTGGCGCCGTTCATTTCCATCACGACGGCGGCACCAACGGGGGACCCGGCCACGCCGTCGATCAAAAATGGAGCGGCGGTACCCGTATCCCGGGGCCCCTGGTGTACGACGACCTGTCCTTCATCGAAAGCACCTTCGAGTCGAACGACACCCATCACCTGGAGATGGTCGCCCGGACCAAGAACCAGCGCGGGTTCGACTTCTATTTCCGTGACGGGAACCTTCGATGGCACGGCCCACAACGCGTGCCCGCCACGCTCGGCCTGCCGGCCGGCAGATGGCTGGAGAGTACACCCGGCGCCGGTCGGCCGAAGGTCGCCGCAGGCACCAGCCCGACCAGCTGGTACACCACCCCCGAAAACGTCCAACACATCGCCTACGTCGGCGAAGACCAACAAATCCACGAAGTCTTCTGGCACATCGGCGCCACCGACCCACACTGGGAACACAACACACCGAGCGCCGGACAACCAAAAGTCGCCACAGGCACCAGCCCCACCAGCTGGTACACCACCCCCGAAAACGTCCAACACATCGCCTACGTCGGCGAAGACCAACAAATCCACGAAGTCTTCTGGCACATCGGCGCCACCGACCCACACTGGGAACACAACACACCCAGTGCCGGACAACCAAAAGTCGCCACAGGCACCAGCCCCACCAGCTGGTACACCACCCCCGAAAACGTCCAACACATCGCCTACGTCGGCGAAGACCAACAAATCCACGAGGTGTTCTGGATCCCCCGCTTCGTCGACCCTCACTGGGAGCACAACACACCGGGCGCCGGTCGGCCGAAGGTCGCCGCGGGCACCAGTCCGACCAGCTGGTACACCACCCCCGAAAACGTGGAACACATCGCCTACGTAGGCGAGGACTTCCGGATCCACGAGGTCTTCTGGCGGGTCGGTGGTGGCACACAGGTGTGGGACGGGTACAACGCCCCGAGTGCCGGGCGGCCGAAGGTCGCCGCGGGTACGAGCCCCACCAGCTGGTACTCGTATCCGGAGAACGTCCAGCACATCGCCTACGTCGCCGAGGACCAGCAGATCCACGAGGTCTTCCACTGGGTCGGTGGCCGAGGCGGGTGGGAGTACTCCCCTCCTGGCCCCTCTTGGCCGAAGGCGGCCGCGGGTACGAGCCCCACCAGCTGGTACACGTACCCGGAGAACGTCCAGCACATCGCCTACGTCGCCGACGACCAGCAGATCCACGAGGTCTTCTACCATTCCGACGTGCACGGACCGGCCTCGCTGTCACTCGGTGTGCGTTCCCTCACCGGTGCCGAGGAACAGGCCGGCATCCGACTGCACGGATCGACCACCGAGGTGGACTACGAGCAACTCGCCGGCGCCACGCCGAACGAGAATTGGTCCGCGCTCCTGAAGTCACTCAAGGAGCTGGCAACCGCCTACGGTGAACTCCGAGACACGGTCAGCCAGTGCAAGGTCCTCGTCCAGGTGATCCGGGTCTACGAGCGGCTGACCCCGGTGGACCCGGTCAAGTTCCGCCCGCAGCTGGCCGAGGCCCTGTTCCGGCTGTTCTGGAACTTCGGGTCCGGGCCGGTCGGGCCCGCCGCGCTGCCACTCGCGGAACAAGGCGTCCGCGAGTACGAGACCCTGGCCGGCCTCCGTCCGGCCGACTCGACGGCACCCGTCGACTACGACCAACTCGCCGACCTCACACCGAACCAGTACTGGGAGTGGCCCCTGCTCACCGGCGCCCTGCAGAACATGGCCACGGCGCGCCGGGTACCCGAGGACCGCCCCGCCGCAGCAGCGTGGAAGATCAAACAGATCCGGGTCTACGAACGACTGACCACCGTGGACCCCGTGAAGTTCCGCCCGCAGCTGGCCGAGGCCCTGTTCCGACTGTTCTCGACTTTCGGCTCCGGGCCGCTCGGGGCCTCCGCGTTGCCACTCGCGGAACAGGGCGTCCGCGAGTACGAGACCCTGGCCGGCCTCCGTCCGGCCGACTCCACAGCGCCCGTCGACTACGACCACCTCGCCGACTCCGCACCGAACGAGTACTGGCCACTGCTGCCCGGCGCTCTGCAGAACCTGGCCCAGGTCCACAAGGAGCTCGGAGACGTCGCGTTCGGGGCAGGAGTGATGCAACGGCGGGTGCGGGTCTACGAGCGACTGACCACCGTGGACCCGGTCAAGTTCCGCCCGCAGCTGGCCGAGGCCCTGTTCCGGCTGTTCTGGAACTTCGGGTCCGGGCCGGTCGGCGCCGCCGCCTTGCCACTCGCGGAACAGGGCATCCGCGAGTACGAGACCCTGGCCGGCCTGCGCCCGGCCGACTCCACAGCGCCCGTCGACTACGACCACCTCGCCGACTTCACACCGAACCTGTACTGGAGCTGGCCGTTCCTGGCCGGCGCCCTGCAGAACATGGCCACGGCGGCCTGGACGGCTGAGGACCGCCCCGGCGCAGCAGCGTGGAAGATCAAGCAGATCCGCGTCTACGAGCGACTGACCGTGGTGGATCCGGTGAAGTTCCGCCCGCTGATGGCCGAGGCCTTGTTCCGACTGTTCTGGGCCTTCGGGTCCGGACCGGTCGGCGCCGCCGCCTTGCCACTCGCGGAACAAGGCGTCCGCGAGTACGAGACCCTGGCCGGCCTGCGCCCGGCCGACTCCACAGCACCCGTCGACTACGACCACCTCGCCGACTTCACACCGAACCAGTACTGGGAGTGGCCCCTGCTCACCGGCGCCCTGCAGAACATGGCCACGGCGGCCTGGACGGCTGAGGACCGCCCCGGCGCAGCAGCGTGGAAGATCAAGTAGATCCGGGTCTACGAACGACTGACCACCGTGGACCCGGTCAAGTTCCGCCCACAGCTGGCCGAGGCCCTGTTCCGACTCATCTGGAACTTCGGGTCCGAGCCGGTCGGCGCCGCCGCCTTGCCACTCGCGGAACAAGGCGTCCGCGAGTACGAGACCCTGGCCGGCCTGCGCCCGGCCGACTCCACGGCACCCGTCGACTACGACCACCTCGCCGACTCCGCACCGAACGAGTACTGGCCACTGCTGCCCGGCGCCCTGCAGAACCTGGCCCAGGTCGACAAGAAGCTGGGAGACGTGGCGTCCGGGGCAGGAGTGATGCAACGGCGGGTCCGGGTCTACGAGCGGCTGGTACAGCTTGACCCGATCAAGTACCAGACTGCGTTGACGCAGGCCATAGCGGCCGCCGCGGCTTTCGGACCCTAGAGATCGCTTTCCTCTCTCCCGCCGGCCGGGGCGTCCGCGAGCGGGTTCCCCGGCCCGCCGTCGGGCCCTGCTGCCCCGCCCCACCCCGCCCCGGGTAGGAGCTCGGCCCGGTGGACTTCGCGCGCGCACCATCGCGCGATCCGGCGCGCAGGAACGGGACGGCGCACCTCATCACGCCCGGCACGCGCCTACAGGCGGGCCGCCGGATTCGGGACATGACCCGGGGACGGTCCGAGCGGCGACGGAGGACGGATGTTCGCGGACGGGCGTGGGGTGCCGGGGCTGGAGCGGCGGGCCCGGGCGATCGACGAGAGCCTCGCCGCCAACCTGGCCGAACATCTCGCCCGGAGCCGACTCGTCCCCGACCTGGACGGCGTACCTGCGCCACCGGCGGGCGGGTGTGAGCGGTCGCGGGCGGGTGTGAGCGGGTGTCAGCGCCCGGTGGCCTCGGCATCAGAGGTGGGTGCTGTCCCGGAGCCGGGGTGGGGTGCGGGCTCGGGCTCGGGTTCGGCGAGGAGCAGAGAGTTGAGGTCGGCCCAGGAGATGCCCTGCGCCACCGCGGTGGCGGTGCCCGGGCCGAGCAGTTCACGGGCGGCCCGGCCGGCCAGGCCGTAGGCGGCTTCGGCGATCGAGGATCCGGCGCTGACCCGGGCCACTCCGGCGGCGGCGAGTTCGGGGACGGCGGGCGTGCGGTGGTCGGCCAGGACGTTCACCGGCAGCGGCGCGGCCCGCACCAGCGCCTGCACCGCCGGAAGGTCCAGCACCCCGAGGACGAAGATCCCGTCGGCTCCGGCCTGCGCGTAGGCGCGGGCCCGGGCGAGGGTCTCGTCGAGCCAGGCCGAGCGGTCGGCCTGGGAGAGGCGGTGGGTGTCGATGCGGGCGTTGACGAACAGTGGGACGCCCGCCTCGTCGGCCGCCGCACGGGCGGCGGCGATCCGCTCGGCCTGCTCGCGGATCGGGCGCAGCGTGTCCTCCAGGTTGATGCCGACGGCGCCGGCGGCCAGGACGCCGCGTACGGTCTGTGCGACTCCGGCGGGGTCGGTGGCGTAGCCGCGTTCGATGTCGGCGGTGACGGGTACGGCCACGGCGGCGGTGATGCGGGCGAGGGCGGCGAGGGCGTGGTCGCGGTCGAGGTGTCCGCCGTCGCCGTAGCCGAGGGACCAGGCCACTCCCGCGCTCGTCGTGGCGACCGCTCGCGCGCCCTCGGCGGCCACCACGCGGGCGGACGCGGCGTCCCACGCGTTGGGCAGGACGACGGGGCGGCCCGGTACGTGGAGCGAGCGGAAGAGCCGGGCCTTGTCGAGCAACGTTGTCACGGGGGGCATTCCACCACGGCGCTCCGGCGGCCCGGAAGGCCCGACCGGCCCCGCCACCAGCCGGTCCGCCCGGCGGGGCCCCGGTTCCTGTGACGACCAGGATGACCAGGGCGACCAGGGCAACCCGGGTGACCCGGGTGACCGGGACGACCGGGGCGACGCGACTGACAGGGACGACAGGGACGACCGTCAGGCCGCCGTCACCGGGAGCGCGTTCGCGGCGGACCGGCGAACGGCACCGGGGCGCGTCGTCATGCCTGGCCGGTCGGACTCAGCTCGCGTTCCAGGGCGGACAGGGCGAACGTGTGCGCGGAGGCGTCCTGCCAGCGCTGCCGCCCGAACATCACGTCGGCGGAGAGCCCGTTGAGCATGGCCACCGCCCTGATGACGAACTCGGGGAGGTCCACGTCGGCGAACCGTCCCAGGGCCCGGCCCTCCAGAACGATGGCTTCCAGACGCTCCTCCCAGACGTCGGACAGTGCAGTGAGGAGCTGCCGGCCGGCGTCGTCGTGACGCTGGGCCAGCACCTGCGTCCACAGGGCGTAGCGTTCGTCGCCCTGGTGGCGGGGCAGGTAGAAGCGGACGAACAGCTCCAGCTTCTCGGCGGGGGACGCCGTCCCGTCCGCGGCCTGCTGGAACCGGCTCCCGAGATCCGCTTCGCTCCATGCGAGGACTTCGAGCAGGAGGCGGTCCTTCTTGCCGAAGTGGTAGAGGATGTGCCCGGTGCTCATGCCGGCCCGTGCGGCGATGTCCGACATCCGCACGGCCGCGGTGCCCTTCTCGGCGATGGCGCTGATGGCGGCCCGCATCGCCCGTCCCCGCGCCTCGTCGCCGCTGGGTTGACGCTTCCGGTCGACCGGGCTCCGTTCAGGCCGGGGGGCGGCGCCCGCCTCGGTGTCCGTGGCGGGCCCCGGCGCGCCTTCCGGTGAGAGGTGGTGCTGCGGCCGCTCGGGTCCGGTCTGTGGCGTCGGCATGGTCTCACCCTAGGTTCTGGGGATCTAGATCCGTAGTCTAGACTGAAAATCTAGTCAGTGCGACCGAGAGCACGACGGCCGCGTGCGCGCGGTCGGCCCGACGCCCGGCGGTTCGCCTGTCCGACCCCCCACCACCCAGGAGGCACCCGCATGACGCGCGGATTCGACGTTGTGGAGACCTGTATCGCCGACCTGCGCGCGGCGCTGGAGAAGGGCGAGACCACCGCGGTCGGGCTGCTCGACGCCTACCTCGCGCGGATCGAGGCGTACGACCGGCCCGGTACCGCCACCGCCCTCAACGCGATGGTCGTGATGAACCCGGACGCCCGCGCCGAAGCGGAGGCCTCCGACGCCCGCCGCGCACGCGGCGAGACGCTCGGCCCGCTGGACGGCATCCCGTACACCGCGAAGGACAGCTACCTCGCGAAGGGACTGACGGCCGCGGCCGGCTCGCCCGCGTTCGAACACCTCGTCGCCCAGCACGACGCCTTCGCCGTCGAGCGGCTGCGCGCGGGCGGAGCCGTCCTCATCGGCCTCACCAACATGCCGCCGATGGCGAACGGCGGCATGCAGCGCGGCGTGTACGGCCGCGCGGAGAGCCCGTACAGCGCCGACTGGCTCACCAGCGCCTACGGCTCCGGCTCCTCCAACGGCTCGGGCACCGCGACGGCGGCGTCGTTCGGCGCGTTCGGCCTCGGCGAGGAGACCTGGTCGTCGGGCCGGGCACCCGCGTCGAACAACGCCCTGTGCGCCTACACGCCCAGCCGCGGCGTGATCTCGGTCCGCGGCAACTGGCCACTCGTACCGACCATGGACGTCGTGGTCCCCCACACCCGCACCATGGCCGACCTGCTCGAACTGCTCGACGTCGTCGTGGCCGACGACCCGCAGACGCGCGGCGACCTGTGGCGCGCACAGCCGTGGGTGCCACTGCCCTCACCCTCGCAGGTGCGCCCCGCCTCGTACCCGGCACTCGCACCCGCGGACGCCCGGACGGCACGCGCCGCGCTCGCCGGCAAGCGCGTCGGCGTACCCGCGATGTACATCAACGCCGACCCCGACGCCGGAACGAACCCCGACGGAGGCATCGGCGGCCCGACCGGCCGGCGGATCGACACGCGCCCCTCGGTGATCGCCCTGTGGGAAGCCGCACGCCGCGACCTGGAGGCGGCCGGCGCCGAGGTGGTCGAGGTCGACTTCCCCGTCGTGTCGAACTACGAGTCCGACCGCCCCGGCGCGCCCACGCTGTCCACCCGCGGCCTGGTCGGCCGCGACTACCTCACCGTCGAGATCGAGGACCTGTCCGCCTGGGCGTGGGACGACTTCCTGCGCGCCAACGGCGACCCCGCGCTCTCCACCCTGGCCGAGGTCGACGCCGCCGACATCTGGCCCAAGCAGCAGGGCGAACTCCCCGACCGCTACACCGGCTTCGACGACACGATCGAGGACTACCCGCGCCTCGTGCGCGAGCGCCCGTACGCGTCCTTCACCGACATGCCGCACCTCGAAGAGGGGCTGCGCGGGCTTGAGGAGACCCGCCGGCTCGACCTGGAGCAGTGGATGGACGGCCTGCGCCTGGACGCGGTGGTGTTCCCCGCCGTCGCCGACGTGGGGCCCTCGGACATGGACGTCTCCGAGGCCTCCGCCGACCTCGGCTGGCGCAACGGCGTCTGGGTCGCGAACGGCAACCTGGTGCCCCGCCACCTCGGCATCCCGACGGTCACCGTGCCCATGGGCACCATGACGGACACCGGCATGCCCGTCGGACTGACCTTCGCGGGCCGCGCCTACGACGACAACGCGCTGCTGACCCTCGCCGCGGCCTTCGAGGCGACCGGCAGCCGGCGGACGGCGCCCCCGCGCACGCCGCGGCTGCCTGCGGAGTGACGTGACGGCGCCGCCGGCCTGAACAGCGGACAGGGGCCGGAAGACCGGGGAAGGTCCTCCGGTCCCTGTCCGCGTGCCGCCTTGACGCCCTGTGACCCGTCCCGGTGAAGCTTGGCCGTTCCCGAGAAGTCTGACCACGCCGCTTCTAAGCTCGGGCCCGGCTTCGTACCCCTAGCGAACGGGAGACCCACATGGCCGAGCAGACCGACCTGATCCTCCACGGCGGCGAGATCGTCACCCTCGAAGAGGGCGGCGGCGCCCCGCCGGAGGCGGTGGCCGTCAAGGACGGCGTGATCGTCTTCGTCGGCGGCCGTCAGGAGGCGCTGGACCACTGGAGCGGCCCGCACACCGTCGTGCGTGACCTCGAAGGTCGCGCCCTGCTGCCCGGGTTCATCGACGCGCACGGGCATCTCGGCGGCATCGGCCTGCAGGCCGTCATCGCCAACCTTCTGGCCGCCCCCGACGGCGACGTCACCGACCTCGACTCGCTGAAGGAGAAGCTCCGCGCCTGGGCCACGAGCCCGGTGGGAGCGGACTCCGAGTGGATCATCGGGTTCGGGTACGACGACGCGATGCTCACCGAAGGCCGGCACCCCACCCGCGACGACCTCGACGAGGTGTCGACGGACCGCCCGGTGCTGGCCATCCACCAGTCGTTCCACCTCGGTGCGGTGAACAGCGCCGGCCTGCGGTGGCTCCGCTACTCCGCCGCCACACCGGACCCCCAGGGCGGGGTGATCCGGCGGCGCGAGCTCGCGGTCCCGCCCTCGCACGGCGAGCCCGACGGCGTGCTGGAGGAGAAGGCGTTCACCCCGGCCTCGGACCTGGCCCTCGCCGGGCTGCCGGAACGCGAGCTGAACGCCCTGTTCGTCACCGGCGCGGCCGCGGCGGCGGCCTTCGGCTTCACCACCGTCCAGGAGGGCGGCACCACCCTCGCCAACCTCAAGGCGCTGCGCGACACGGCCGCCGCCGTGCCGCTGCCGGTCGACGTGGTCGCGTACGTGAAGGCCGACGAGGTGACCCCCTCCGGATCGGACGACCCGATCGGGGTGAGCGACGAGTACGTGAACGGCGTCCGCGCGGCCGGGGTGAAGCTGGTCCTGGACGGCTCACCGCAGGGGCGCACCGCGTGGCTCACCCGCCCGTACCTGACGCCGCCGGACGGGAAAGGGTCCGACTACTGCGGGTACCCGGCCGTGCCGGACGACGCGGTCGTGGCCAAGCAGGTCGGCACGGCGGTCGAGCGGGGGTGGCAGGTGCTGGCGCACGTCAACGGCGACGCGGCGATCGACCAGTTCCTGCAGGCCGTCAAGGAGGCCGGGCCGGGCCGGCGGCCGACCGTGGCGATCCACGCGCAGCTGGCCAGCCAGGACCAGGTCGAGGCGTTCGCCCGGCTGGGGATCACGCCGTCCTTCTTCTCGATGCACACCTACTACTGGGGCGACTGGTACCGCGAGACGGTCCTCGGCGAGGACCGGGCGGTGAACATCTCCCCCGCCCGCTGGGCCCTCGACCGGGGCATCCGCTACACCTCGCACCACGACGCCCCGGTGGCGCTGCCGAACTCGATCGCCGTGCTGTCCAGCCAGGTGACCCGGCGCACCCGCAGCGGCACCGTCCTCGGCCCCCACCAGCAGGTGTCCGCCCTGGACGCGGTCCGCGCGATCACCGTCAACGCCGCCCACCAGTACGGCGAGGAGAGCCGCAAGGGCAGCATCGAGGTCGGCAAACTCGCCGACCTGGTGATCCTCAGCGCGAACCCGCTGACGATCGACCCGGAGGAGATCCGCGACATCAAGGTGACCGAGACCATCAAGGCCGGCACCACCGTGCACCCTCCCCTTCCGGCCGGACGGGTCTCCGGGACCCCGTCGACCGCACCCACCCCGCAGTGGGGCTGCTCCTGCTGAACCGGCGGCACCCCGGCCCACCACGCCCGGCGGCCCCGGCCGCCGGGCGTTCACCGTCCCAGCCGCCCGGCCTCCCGTGACGACTCCCGCACCCGATTTCCACGCCGAGCCACCCCCGCCCCGGACCCGCCCCGACGCCGCGCGACTGGCGTTGACCGAACGTCTACCGGCCGGTGGTCGACTCTGAGCACCAACCCCTTCGAGGTCCTGGAGGACCATCGTGATCAAGCGTGTAGTGGTCGGCGTGGCGGCAGCTGCGCTGTTCAGTCTCGGCACCGGCGTGGCACTCGCGAATTCGGGCGTGGACAGCACCGCGCGACCGTTGGCGAGCTACACGACGCCTGTGGTTTCCGACCCCTCCGACCCCCGCGGCACGGAGGCCGCGAATGTCCCGGACGCCTGGATCGGCCACGAGGAACACCGCGTACTGGCAGGGGAATCCCTCCGGAACCCGCGCCCGAACACCGCCGTGTGGGAGTACCGCCCGAACGGGCACCTCGTGACCGCAGCGAGCTGGTTCGACAAGCCCCGTGAGCGCGAGATGTAGTTCGGCACGTCCGCCCCACCAGCGCGGAGTCGCTGGTGGGGCCCTATCGTTGCAACGGCAACGGCAACGGCACGTGCTGTCGCTCCGGGTGGGGTCCCTCCTGGGATCGCGGCATGTCAGCAGGCGAACACGTGACCGGGTCCTCGTTCTCCGTTTGCCGAGGCCGTGGTGAAACGCGACCCGGAGCGCTTTCGCGGCGAGGACGACGAATTCGACTCCCTGATACTGGAGTTGGCGCTCAGCACCGTTGTGCTCGGCGAACCCGCGCAGGAACTCCGCGCGAAGTTCGTGGAGTTGACCCGCAAGGGTTCGGGAAGCGCGGAAGTGCCCGCCGGGCTCGTGCAGCACAGCGCCCTGGGCCTGCGTTCGGACTCGAGTCATCCCCGACATGGCTCTCCTGTACCGGGCCTTGGAGCTCGTCGGCGCAGATCCGGAAGCCGAATTCCGCAGGTCTCACCAACCGCTTCCCGTGCCCTTGGACGGGAACCTCCTCGAATTCGTCGCGAGGGAGCCGCGGAATCGGTCACTGCAGAGCATGCTCTGTCACGAGGAAGGCGAAGGAGCCGGCTTCGGATTCGTCTGCGACTGGTAGTGATCCTCGGCTGACCCTCGCATCACCGTGGTGCGATCCGGGCGGCCACCTCCGACGAGTGCCGGAGAGCTTCGTCCATGGCCGGGACTGCCCCGGCAAGTGAGCGGCGGATGGTGACGGCCTCGCGAATTGCGGCCAGGGCCTCCACCTGGCGGCCGGCCTCGTCCAGATCGAGGCAGAGGTTGTGGAGGCTCGCCGCGAGGGCGGGCAGGTGGGCACCCGGGTTGGCCCGGGCGAGTTCGCGGCCGATGGCGACGGCTTCGTGCCGCGTGGCCAGGGCTTCTTCCTGGTGACCGAGCGCTCTCGCCCCGCCGGCCAGGGTGTTGAGGGCCTTGGCGAGGTTCGGCAGGTGGGCGGCGGGGTTCGAACTCGTCAGGGTCCGGTAGTGGCCGACGGCCTCCCGGGCGGCGGCCAGTGCCTCCTCATGGCGGCCGAGCGGTCCCGATCGGTGGGCCAGGGTGTTGAGGGCCACGGCGAGGTCGGGGAGGTGGGCGTCGGGGCTCGCCTCGGCCAGCGCACGGTAGTGGCCGACCGCCTCCCGGGCGGCGGCCAGGGCCTCCTCGCCGCGGCCCGCGTTTCCCAGGTGCAGGGCGAGGTTGTTGAGGGCCACCGCAAGGCCGGGCAGGTACGCGGCGGGATTCGCTCTCACCAGCGCACGGCGGATGGCGGTGGCTTCCACGCTGGCGGCCAGGCTCTCCTCCCACCGCGCCATGTCCGCCAGGGCGACCGAGAGGTTGTTGAGGACGGCGGCGAGGTCGGGCAGGTGGGCGTCGGGGTTCAATTTCGCCAGGATCCGGTGGATACCGGCCGCCTCCGTGGCGACGGCCAGTGCCTCCTCCCGGCGCCCCGCCGCTCTCAGCTGGAGCGCCAGGTTGTTGAGGGCCTTGGGGAGATTGCGCAGGTGGGCGCCGGGGTTCGCCTTCGCCAAGGTCCGGTAGTGGTCGGCCGCCTCCGTGGCGACAGCCAGTGCCTCCTCCCGGCGCCCCGCCGCTCTCAAGTGGAGGGCCAGGTTGTTGAGGGCCGCGGCGAGGTCGGGCAGGTGGGCGCCGGGGTTCGTCTCCGCCAAGGTCCGGTACTGGCCGGCCGCCTCCAGGGCGACAGCCAGGCTCTCCTCCCACCGGCCCACCTCGCCGAGTCGGCTGGCGAGGCTGGTCAGCGCGAGGGCGAGGAGGGGAAGGTCGGCGTCGGGGTTCGCCTCCGCCAACGCGCGGCCGATCTCGGCGGCCTCCTGGACGACCGTCACGGCCTCCTCCCGCCGCCCCACGTCCGCCAGGCTGTTGGAGAGGTTGTGGAGTGCTCCGGAGAGGGCGCGCAGGCGGGTTTCGGAACTCACGCTCGCCAGCGCTCTGCTGATCTCGGCGGCCTCCTGGGCGGCGGTCAGGGCCTCCTCCCGCCGCCCCACCGCGGTGAGGCGGACGGAGAGCGTGCCGAGGACCTTGGCGAGGTCTGGCAGGTGGGCGTCGGGGTTCGTCGTCGCGGTCGCGCGGAAGACCGCTGTGGCCTCCTGGCTGACGCTCAGGGCCTTCTGCGGCTGGCCCATCCTCGCCAGCCCGATGGAGAGGTTGTTGAGGGCCGCGGCGAGGTTGGGCAGGTAGGCGTCGGCGTCGGCTCGCGCCATCGTGCTGCCGATCGCGGTGGCCTCCTGGGCCGCGGTCAGGGCCTCTTCCCACCGGCCCAGCTCCCCCAGACGCAGGACCAGGTTGGTGAGGGCGGTACCGAGGTTGGCCAGGTTCGCGTCGGGCTCCGCCGTCGCCAGCGCACGGCAGCGGTCGACGAGGTTCCGGGTGAGCCGGACGGCCGCGACTTCGAGACGGCGGCTGGAGTGCGGCAGGAGACCGGTCAGCACGATCAGATCGTCGACACGGGTGGAGGGCGCGGCGGCGACCGCCAGAAGGGCCGTGACGAAGGGGGCGAAGTTGTCGGTGCGGGTGGCGGCCCTGATGATCTCCCCGGCCAGGAAGCGGTGGTGACGGACACACAGGTCGGTGAGCCGGGCGTCGAGGCGGTCGTGGAAGACGGGGTGGGCGGCGGCGCGGCTGTAGACGGCGAGGAGTTGTGCGGTCTGGGCGTCATCCGCGCCGTCGAGCAGGTGCTCGGCGAGGTCCGGGTCGTCGTCGAGGACGCGTCCGATGTGGCGTTCGGCCAGGCGGTCGGGCTGGAGCGTGCCCCATGGAGGTCCGCCCGGCGCGGGTGCGGGGTAGAGGGCGGTGAGCCAGGCGGTGATGCGGTTGCGGCGGTCGCGGGTCTGGTCGGCGAGGGCTGGCAGGCGTCGCCAGAGCCGGTCGGCCTGTTCGCGGTCGGCGGCGCCGGCGAGGTGGGCGGCGGCGAGCCCGGTCTCCAGGGTGGTGAGGCTGAGGGCCGGGGCGAGGACGAGGACGGCTTGTCGCCAGTAGCGGCGCTCGTGTGTGAGGAGGCGGTCCTCGACGAGGTCGGCCTCCTGCCGCACGGGGCCCGCCTCCGCTTGGCCCCGGGAGTCCTGGGGGCGGGGTTCGGCGGTGTCGAGGAGGTCGGCGAGGGCGGTCATGTGGAGGGTGAGGGCGTTGCCGTAGGCGTCGGGGTCCAGCCGCGGCGGTCGCAGGGCGCGGGCGAGGGCGGGCCAGTCGCGGGCGGGAAGGCCGTCCACCTGCGGGAGGGCGTCGGCGAGGGCCCGAGCGGCGTCGCGGTAGCGGTCGTGCCGGTTCTCGGGGGTGTCGTCGAGGGGGGCGAGGCGGTGGGTGCGGGCGGTGGCCAGGTGGTCCTCGGCGAGGCTGGTGGCGGTGGCGGCCTGGTGCCACCAGTCGCCGTCGGTGCGGGCGAGGAGGAGCAGTTTGAGGGGGGTGCCGGCCGAGTGGTCGGCGGCGGCCTCGACGAGGGAGGCGAGCTGGTCGGCGCGGTTCTCGGCGTAGTCGAGGACGACCAGGAGCGGCTTGGCGGCGTGGCGGATCTCGCGCAGTCGTTCCGGGCCGGCGCTGGTGCGGGGCCACAGGACGGCCCAGCCGTCGGTGGCCAGTCGGTGGGCGAGGTGGTGGGCGAGGCGGGTCTTGCCCTGTCCACCGGGGCCGTGGAGGAGCCAGGCGCCGAAGCCGCCGAGGCGGCACCAGGCGGTGAGTTCGGTGAGGAGATCGTGGCGGCCGTGGAAGGGGACGATCTGGTGGCGGGCCTGGAGGAGGGCGGCGGGCGAGGGCAGCCGCTGGGTGCGGTCGGGGTCCTGGGCCCGGTCGGCGAGGTCCTGGTACTCGATGGCTTGCAGTCCGCCGCTGGGGCCGACTCCGTACTCGGCGAGGGCGGCGCGGAATCCGGGGTCGTGGTGCAGGACGTAGGCGGGGACGGCGTTCAGCCGGCCGTGGGCGGAGTGCGCCCGGTCCGCCGCCACGACGCCGGTCAGGAGCCGGTCGCAGAACACGGCGGCGCCGGACAGGCCTGCGAAGGGTGACGTCCCGTCGGCCGGCCACCGCGGCGGGTACTGGTCGAGGTCGACGACGTGCTGGTTTCCGACGAAGCCGGTGCCCGGGTTGAGCCGGCCGCGCAGTTGCTCTGTCTCCACGGCCCGTCCGGGTCGCTGGGCGGCGTCGGGTGTGCCCCAGGTCTCGCAGGGCAGGCCCGGGCGGTCGGTGACGGCGCGGCCCCAGCGCACCGGGGTGGCGGGCGGCTGCCCGTGAGGGCTGTCGTGGACGAGGACGAGCGCGGCGTCGTCGCGTCCGCCGGGGGTGCCCGCCCACACGACCCGACCGGTCGCGGCGCCGTTGCCGCCGGGGTGGAACACCTGCACCCTGCGGGCGAAGGGTCCGGTGACGTGCGCGGAGGTCAGGACCAGGCGGCCACCGACCGCGTATCCGGACCCTCGCCCGCCCGGCCCGTCCACTCCGGCGAGACGTATGCGCTCCACCCGTGCCCCCATGGCTCGGCTCTGTGTGTCACCACCTGGTCGTCGCCGGTGCGCTTGGCACCGGCCGCGATCCCGTTCTCAGCCGTCGACGCGCCCGCTGTGTCCCCCGGCCGGCCCGGACGCTCCCGTGCGGACTCGCGGGGAGGCCGGTTCCGGCGGGGCGCCCGGGGGTACGGGTGACGGATGCGCGGTGGACGCGGGCGCGGACGGCACCGGCTTCGGGCTCCGCTCCGACCGTCCACGCTTCGGACCCCGCCTTCGCTCTCGCGTCGGTGCGCGGCTCGGCCCCGAACTCTGTCTCCACGGGCCCCAGCGTGAACACGACTCCCGGATGGTCCCCGGCCCGGGCCGTCTCGTCCGGGAGCTCGTCGCGCACCACGGCCACCACGGCCACCCGGCGGAGCATCCACCAGACCCACCTCCCGGCGTCCTGACGGTTCGTCAGTCGATGCGAACACCGTAGGGCCCGCACACGGACCCCCGCAGCCGAAAGGTGACTTCGACCCGGTGGGTCCGGCCGGCTCGGGGTCGGCGCGCCGATTCGCGGGCGGGCGGGCCCGCGCGGGGCGAGGCGCCACCGCGCGGCCGCCGTACGCCCGCGAACCGCCCGGCGACGGCGGCCGGGGCGGCACTCCGGTCCGATCGGGCCCGACCTGCCGTCGGGGTGGCCGGAAGTGAATGTTCCGGTCCGAATTGACGGCGTACTGTCGTATGGTCTTAGCGCCGTGGGCGATCAAACCCTTGATCCCGTCGACGGCGTCGCCCTAGGATCCAGATGAAATATCACATGGCAATGGAGCCGTCGTGGGGGATCACAACGTTCCGAGCCGGGGTACCGCCACGAGCGCCCTGCCCAGGCCGTTCTACTGGCTCGCCGTCGGGGACGCCGTCTCCAGCTACGGCAGCCAGCTCAACATGGTCGCGCTCAGCCTCTTCGCCTACGAGGCCGCGGGCAACGCCCTCGGCACGGCCGGGTATCTGACGCTGCGTCTCCTCGGCGGCTTCGGCGCCGGCATGCTCGCCGGGCGCGTCGTCGGCCGCCTCGACCGCCGTCTGCTGATGGTCGGCTGCGCCTTCACGCAGGCCACCGGCCTGGTGGCGCTCGCGATCGTCCCCGACCACCTGCGGATCCCGGTGCTCTACCCGCTGGCCCTGCTCTTCGGCGCGGCCGGCACGCTCAGCGCCGTCGCACTGCGCAGCAGCGTGCCCGAGATGGTCGGCCCGGACCATCGGGCCCGCGCCAACGGCGTGCTGGTGACCGGGCGTTCGACGGCGATGGTGCTCGGGTTCGCCTCCGCCGGCGTGCTGGTCGCCTGGGCCGGATTCCAGGCCGCGCTGCTGACCGACGCGGCCAGCTTCCTCGTGTTCGGCACGGTCGTGCTGCGGCTGCCGCTGCGCACCCGGGCCGCGCGTGACGCCGGGTCCGGGGAGGCGGCGGCAGCGGAGCCGCGCGGGCGGTTCGCCGGGCTGGTGCTGCTGCGCGCCCTGCCGGTGATCGGCGCGATGGTCGCCATCCGGCTGGTCGACGCGTTCGGCTCGGCCGCGCACAACATCGGCCTGCCGGTGTTCGCCACCCGGACGTCGCCGGACAACCCGGCCGCGGTGCTGGGCCTGTTCTGGGCCACCTGGGCGGTCGGCAGTCTGGGGGCCCACCAGTTGGTCTCCCGACTGCTGGTCAAACGCGGCCGGGAGCCCGGCGAACGGGCCTTCGCGGTGGGCACCGCGATGATGTCGGCCTGCTTCATCCTCGCTTTCACCGGGCTGCCGACCCCGCTCTTCCTCGTCGTCGCGCTCGGCGCCGGGCTCGCGGACGGCTTCACCGAGATCTCCTACACCACCCGGATCCAGGCGGTCGACGACGACCGGCGCGGTCAGGCGTTCGGGCTGGTGGCCAGTGCCGAGAGTCTCGGCATGGGCGTCGGCATGCTGCTCAGCGCCGGACTGATGGAGCGGTTCAGTCCGCTCACGGTGGTCGGCTTCTCGCACGCCGTGCCGATCGCGCTGGCCGCCGGGTTCCTGCTGATGGTGGGGATCGGTGCCCGCCGGCGGCGCGGACCGGCCGCGGTGCCCGTGCCCGCCGACAGTTAGCCGGCGGGCACCGTCTCCGGCGCCCTGCTCCACTCGCTGCCCCACTCCCTGTTCCACCTCGTGTTCCGCCTCCTGTTCCGCCTCCTGTTCCACTCCCTGCGGCACACCCGCCGCCGGTGCACCCCTGCCCGCCCTCAGCACCTCCGCTCCCCCGGCTCCCCCGCCGTGCCTGGTTCCCGCCGTACCTCGTTCCCGCCCGCAGAGCCCAGGAAGGTACCACCCGTATGAGCGTCCACGGCCCCGACCGCCCCCGACTCGACGCGGTGGAGGGCCGACTGCTGCAGCACGCCGGCCTGGCCGACTGCGCCCTCGTCCCCGGCGGTGCGCAGGGCGGTGCCGAGCTGGTCGCCTACCTGGTGCCCGCCGACGACCGGGACCGGTCCGGGCTGCGCCGCTGGGCCGCTGCGCAGTTACTGGAGGACGCCCCCGGTGCCGAGATCCGCCTGGTGGACGGCATCCCGCGCACCGCCGACGGCGCGCCGGACGCCGCCGCCCTGGCCGCCGCCCGCGATCCGCACGAGCACCCCCGGCCCACCCGCCAGCACCTGAGCCGACTCTCCGGCCGGTGGAGCCCGTTCGGTTCCGGTACTCCGGCCGCCCCCACCCCGGGGCCCGCCCCTTCCCCCGGGTCCGGGGCGGAGCCGGGGGTGGTCTCCGGCGCGCCGGCCGTCGCGGTCGGGCCTCCCCTGCCGGCGCTGCCCGACGGCCCCGCCGACCTGCCCGGCGCGCTGCTGCGCGCCGCCCGGCTCCACCCCGAGCGCGGCCTGCACCTGGTGCGCGCCGACGGCGGCACCACCACCCTGCGCTACCCCGAGCTGCTGGACCGGGCGCTGCGCGTGCTCGGCACCCTCACCGCCGCGGGCCTGCGCCCGGGCGATCGCGCGATCCTCCAAGTCCCCGACCCGGAGCACTACTTCCCCGCCCTGTGGGCCTGCCTGCTGGGCGGCGTGCTGCCCGTCACGGTGGCCCGCCCGCCCGGCTACGACCACCCGGGCCCGGTGCTGGAGAAGCTGGTCAACGCGTGGGAGACGCTGGAGCACCCGCCCGTGCTGGCCGCCGGTGAGGCGGTGGCCGGGCTCGCGGGCATCGGCGCTCTCCACCCGCAGGCGGCCGGGCTGCGGGTGGTGCCGGTCGACCGCTCCGCCGCGCAACCGCCCGCCGCACCGCACGGCGCGAGCGGGGACGTCGCGATCCTGCAGCTGTCCTCCGGCTCCACCGGGCGGTCCAAGGCGATCCAGATCAGCCACCGGGGCATCCTGGAGTACGTCGCGGGGGCGTACGAAGAGGGCTTCGCGCCCGGTGACGCGACCGTGAACTGGCTGCCGCTCGACCATGTCGCGGGGCTGCTGATGTTCCACCTGCGGGACGTCGTGGCAGCCTGCGACCAGACCCACATCCCCACCGAACTCGTCCTCGCCGAACCGCTGTTGTGGCTGGACACGCTGGAGCGCCGGCGCGCCGCGCACTCCTGGTCGCCCAACTTCGGCTACCGCCTGGTCGCGGAGGCGCTGCGGTCCGCCCCCGAGCGGCGCTGGGACCTCTCGGCCGTCAAGTCCCTGATCAACGCGGGCGAGCAGTGCACCGAGAGCGTCGCCGACGAGTTCCTGGCCCGGCTGGCCCCCTCGGGGCTGCGGCCCGAACACCTGCTGCTCGGCTGGGGCATGGCCGAGACCTGCACCGTCATCACCTACAAGCGCTACGGCGAGGCCGGCGCCGTGCAGGTCCTGGCCACCGACTCGCTCACCGGAGACCTGCGGCCGCTGCCCGAGGGTTCGGCCGAGCCCGCCACCCGCTTCCTCTCGATGGGCCGACCGGCCGCCGGGGCGCGGCTGCGGGTCGCCGACGACCGGGGCACCGTGCTGCCCGAGCTGCGGATCGGGCGCCTGCAGATCTCCTCCGGCCGGGTGACCCCCGGCTACCTGAACAACCCGCAGGCGGACCGCGAATCCGCCACCGCCGACGGCTGGTTCGACACCGGGGACCTCGCCTACCTGCGCGACGGGGAGGTGATCCTCACCGGCCGCCGCAAGGAGATCATCATCATCAACGGCGTCCACCACTTCTGCCACGACCTGGAGGACGTGGTCTCCGCCGTCGACGGGGTGCTCTCCGGCCACGTCGCCGCGTGCGGCGTGCCCGACGAGCGCAGCGGCAGCGAGCAGTTGGCGGTCTTCTTCGTGCCCGCCCCGGAGGCGGGCGAGCCACACCGGGTGGCCGGCGCCGTGCGGGCCGCGCTGGCCGAACGGTTCGGGCTCTCTGCCGCGCTGGTGCTCCCGGTGCCGGCCGCCGACTTCCCCCGCACCACCAGCGGCAAGATCCAACGCACCGCGATCCGCGCCCGGTTACTCGACGGGGACCTCGACGCGCTGGTCGCCCGGCTGGACCTCGCCGAGGGCAACGCCCGCACGCTGCCGGACATCGTGCGCCGTCCGGCCTGGGAGCCCAGGCCCGCGCCGGCCGCCCCTGCCCCGGCGCCGCCGGGGAGCGTCCTGCTGCTCGGTCCCGTCGGGCCCGGCACCCTGTCGGACGCGCTGGCCGCCCTGCTGCCGGGCGCCGTCCAGGCGTCGCAGGCGGACTCCTACGCCCGGCTCGGCGACGGCTACGCACTCGACCAGCGGCGCTCCGAGAGCTGGCCACGGCTGCTGGACGACCTGGAGGCCGCGGGCCGCCGCCCGCAGCGGGTCCTGCACCTGTGGGCGCAGGCCGCCGAGCCCGACGAGGTGCTGTGCGGCGAGGCCCTGCTCGGCCTGGCCCGCGCGCTCGCCCACCGCTACGGCGGCAGCGGCCCGAGCACCGCCGGCGGATCGAGCACCCTCGGCGGACGGAGCGCCGCCGGCGGCCCGGACGCCCTCGGCAGCCCGGGCGGCGTCGAGCTCACCACCGTCAGCGCCGGCCTGCACGCCCTCGCCGACGGTGACGTGCCGCGCCCGGCCGCCGCGCTGACCGCTGCCCTCACCGCCGGGGTCCGGGCCGAGCAGCTGCTCGCCGGTGCCCGCCACCTCGACCTGCCCGCCGGGGCGCCGCCGGACCCGCAGGCCGTGCTGGCCTTCCTCGCCGACCCGCGGCGCGAACCGGAGGCGGCCTGGCGCGACGGGCGCGCGTACGTTCCCCGGCTCGGCCCGCTCGCCCCGCCGGACGACACCGCACCGCCCTGCACGCTGCTCTCCCCCGGGGCCCGCTGGCTGGTGACCGGCGGGCTGGGCGGGCTCGCCGGCGAGCTGCTCCCGGAGCTGCTCCGCCGGTACGGCCCGCACCTCCTGCTCGTCGGCCGCACCGACCCGTACGCGGACGGGCCGGAGCCGGCCCGGCGGCGCGCCGCGCTGGAGCGGCTGGTGCGGGCCGGCGGCCGGGTCGAGTACCGGACGGTGGACGTCACGGACCGACGGGCCCTGGCGGCCGCCGTCGCCGAGGCCGAACAGGCTTGGGGCGCACCGCTGGAGGGCGTCCTGCACCTGGCCGGCGACTACCGGATCGGGCTGCTGGAGGAGCTGGGGCCGGAGCGCTGGGAACAGGCCGTCGGGGCCAAGACCGCGGGCACCGACGCGCTGGCCGAGCTGGTGGCGGCCCGCCCCGGCGCCCAGTTCGTCGGCTACTCCTCGATGATCGGCTTCCAGGAGGTCGTCGGCTCGGCCGGGTACGCGGCCGCCAACCGCTACCTGGAGGCGGCGGTCGAGCGGCTGCGCCGGGAGCACCGGGTGCCCGCCTGGACGGTCTCGTGGGGCCTGTGGCGCGGGGTCGGGATGAACCGCGAGACCTCCCACGACGAGGCCGCCGCCGAGCGCGGGATCGCCGTGCTCGACGCCGCGCAGGGCCGGCAGCTGGCCACCGCGCTGCTGGCCGCCCCGCCCGGTCACTACTACGCCGGTCCCGACACCACCCGCCCCGCCGCCCGGCGCCGACTGCTGGCGGACGAGCCGCGGCTGGTCGCCGAGGCGGACGAGCCGCCCGCCGCCGTGACCGCCCGCCGACCCGTCGCGGCGGCGCCCGCGCCGACCGAGCTGCGCCGCGCCGTGCTGGACACCTTCGAGGCCGTCCTCGGCGAGCCGGTCGACCCCGGTCGGGCGTTCCACGAACTCGGCCTCGGATCCGTGCAGTTGATGCGGGTCCACGCCGCGCTGGCGGCCGGCCCCGCGCCGGGGCTCGGGCAGACCGCGCTGTTCCGCCACCCCACCGTGGACGCGCTCGCGGCCCACCTGGCCGGCGATCCCCAGGAGCAGGTCCGGACCGCCCCCGACGCGGCGACGGTGGTTCCCGCCGACCGGCGGGTGGCGGTGATCGGCCTGGCACTGCGCCTGCCCGGCGCGGACACCCCCGAGCAGTACTGGCGCAACATCGTGGACGGCGTGGTCAGCACCACCCGGTACACCACCGACCAGCTCGCCGCCGCGGGCATCCGCCCCGAGGAGTACACCCACCCCGACTTCGTCCCGGTCACCGCGCCGATCGCCGACATCGGCCACTTCGACGCCGAGGCCTTCGGGATCAGCGCCGCCGAGGCCGCCCTGATGGACCCCCAGCAGCGGCTGCTGCTGGAGACCTGCGCCCGGGCCCTGGACGACGGCGGCTACGGCGACACCGCACCCGACACCCGGGTCGGCGTCTTCGCCGGCACCGGCATGACGCTGTACTCGCTGCGCACCTACCTCCAGCACGCCGTCGGCACGGCCGCCGACCCGGCACAGCCCGTCGAGGCGCTGCAGGTCGCGATCGGCAACCAGGCCGACTTCGCCGCCACCCGGGTCGCCTACCGGCTCGGCCTCACCGGGCCCGCCGTCGGCGTGCAGACCGCCTGCTCCACCTCGCTGGTCGCCGTCCACCTGGCCGTCCAGTCACTGCTGACCGGCGACAGCGACCTCGCCCTCGCCGGAGCCGCCGCCCTGCACATCCCGCAGGCCGCCGGCTACCGCTACCAGGAGGGCTCGATCCTGGCGCCCGACGGCGTCTGCCGGGCCTTCGACGAGCGGGCCGGCGGCACCGTCGGCGGCAACGGCGTCGCCGCAGTCCTGCTCAAGCGCCTCGACCGGGCGCTGGCCGACGGCGACACCGTGCACGCCGTCATCCTCGGCTCCGCCGTCAACAACGACGGCGCGGGCAAGGTCGGCTACACCGCGCCCAGCGTCGACGGCCAGGCCGCCGTGGTCGGCCGGGCCCTGGACGTGGCGGGCGTGCCGGCCGACAGCATCGGCTACATCGAGGCGCACGGCACCGGCACCCCGCTCGGCGACCCGATCGAGGTCCAGGCCCTCACCCGCGCCTACCGGGCCCGCACCGAGGCGGTGGGCTTCTGCGCCCTCGGCTCGGTCAAGCCGAACATCGGCCACCTGGACACCTGCGCGGGGATGGCGGGTCTGATCAAGGCCGTCCTCGCGCTGCGCCACCGGGCGATCCCCCCGGTGGCCCACCTGACCCGGCCCAACCCGGCCCTGGGCCTGGCCGGCAGTCCCTTCGTGCTCCCCACCGGGGCCACGGACTGGCCCGCCGGGGACGCCCCGCGCCGGGCCGGGGTCAGCGCGCTGGGCGTCGGCGGCACCAACGCCCACCTGGTCCTGGAGGAGGCACCGGTGGCCCTGGCGGCGGCACCGGCGGCCACCGGCGCCGCCGAGCCGCCGGTGGCCCTGCTGCCGCTGTCCGCCCGCAACCCGCAGGCGCTCGCCGAACTCGCGGCCGCCGTGCTCGACCGACTGCGCGGCGAGGACGCGCCGCGCCCGGCCGACCTGCTGCTCACCCTCGGCGCGGGACGCCGCCCGCTGCGCCACCGGCTCGCCGTCACCGGCGCCGGGCCCGCCGAACTCGCCGAGACGCTCGCCGCGTTCGTCGGCGGACGCGCCACCGGACCGGCGCACTCGGCCCGGGACGCCGGGCGCGGCGCACCGGCGCCCGTCCTGCTGTACACCGGGCAGGGTGCGCAGTACCGGGGCATGGCCGCCGGGCTGTACCAGGCGTACCCGGTGTTCCGGGAGGTGCTGGAGACCTGCGACCGGCTGCACCGCGAGGCCTGGGGAGAGGCGCTGCTGCCCCTGCTGCTGGAGCCGGCCGCCGAGGGCGAGGCGCAGGCCTGGAGCACCGAGGCCGCGCAGCCGGCGCTGTTCGCCGTGCAGGCCGCCTACACCGCGCTGTGGGAGGAGTTCGGGCTGCGGCCGGCGGCGGTCGCCGGGCACAGCGCGGGCGAGTACGCGGCGGCGTACGCGGCCGGGGCGTTCTCGCTGGCCGACGGGCTCTTCCTGGCGGGGGTGCGCGGACGGCTGATGCACCGTTCGACCGAGCCCGGGGCGATGACGGTGGCCGGCGCGTCCGCCGAACGGCTGGGCTCGCTCGCCGAGTGGCTGCCCGGGGTGGACCTCGCCGTGGTGAACGGGGCCGGGCAGTGCGTGCTGGCGGGGCGGCCGGGGGACGTGGCCGCGGCGGAGGCGGTGCTGGCCCTGGAGGGGGTGGAGACCGAGCGGCTGGCCACCGACCGGGCGTTCCACTCCCGGCTGATGGACCCGGTGCTGGAGCCCTTCCGGGGCCGACTGGAACAGCTCGCCCTCCGCCCGTTGCGGGTACCGCTGGTGAGCAACCTCGACGGCGTGGTGCTGGCGCCCGGCACGGTGCCCGACCCCGGGCACTTCGTCCGCCAGACCCGGGAGACCGCGCGCTTCGACCGGGTGCTCGCGACGCTGGACGGGCTCGGCCACGGGCTGTTCCTGGAGGTCGGCCCGCACCACACGCTGAGCGGGCTGGGCCGGCGCGAACTCCCGCAGGCCGTGTTCGTGCCGAGCGGCCGGCGCGGGCGCGGGCCGGAGCGCCAACTGCTCACCGCGCTCGGCACGCTGTGGACGCACGGGGTGCCGGTGGACTGGGCGGCGGCCGCGGCCGGCCGGCAGTGGCCGGACGGGCCCGCTCGGCGCGTACCGCTGCCGGGGCGGCCGTTCCACCGCACGTACCACTGGTTCACGGCGCCCGGCAGCGGCGCCGGGGCCGTCCCGCCGCCGCCGGGGGCCGGGACCCGTCCGGGCGCCGGAGCCCGGACCGAGGCCGCCCCCGGCCCCGTACCCGTACTCGTGCCCGCACCCGTACTCATGCCCGCACCCGTGGCCGAAGCCGACCGCACCGTTCTGGAGGAGCCCCTCATGACCGACACCCCCGTGCCGGACCCGGTGGAGCAGGCGGCCGTCCTGGTCCTGAGCCGGGTCGTCGCGCAGACCGCGCGTCAACTCGGCGTCGCCGAGGAGGCGGTGGGCGCCGAGGACCCCTTCTTCGACCTCGGGGCCGACTCGCTGTCGATGATCAACATGATCCGGGACCTGGAGCGGGCGTTCGGCGTACGGGTCCCGATGCGTGAACTGTTCGAGGACGCGGACACCCCGGCGCGGCTGGCCGGGCTGATCACGGGGCGGATGAGCGCCGAGGCGCTGGCGGGCCTGGTGCCCGCACCGACCCCGGTACCGGCGCCCGTCGCGGCTCCGGCCGTGGAGCCGGCCACCGTTCCGGCCGCCGTTCCGGCCGCGGCGGTGGTGCCGGCGATACCCGAGCCGGTCGCCGCACCCGCTCCGGTGCCCGTGCAGGCCGCCACCGTCGGCCCGGCCCCCGTCGGCCCCGTCGCCGTACCCGCCGGGCCGACCGTCGCCGCGCCGGCCGCACCGGCGCCGCACGCCGCCGTCGTGCCCGTCGCCGCCTCGGCACCCGGCGAGGCCGGCTCGGTGATCGAGCGCCAGCTCGCCCTGATGGGCCAGTTCTCCCAGCTGATGACCGACCAGCTCGGTCTGCTCGCCGGCACCCCCGCGGCGCCGGCCCTCCCCCTCGCAGCGGCTCTCCCGGCCGCACCGGCCCTCCCCGCCGCTGCCGTGTCGGAGCAACCCGTCGCGGCGCAGCCCGCACCGGCGCCCGTCGCCACCGCCACCACCACCGCCACCGCCACCGCCCAGCCCGCACCCTCCGCCGCCGCGCCGCAGGTGCACGGCCCGCGCGTCACGGTGTCCCGGGACTCCGGGATGTCCGGCGGCGGCCTGACCGCCGAACAGCGCCGCCACATGGACGAGCTGGTGGAGCGCTTCACCGCCCGCACCGCCGCCTCCAAAGCCCTCACCCAGCGCCACCGCCGAGTGCTCGCCGACAGCCGGGCCGTGGTCGGCTTCCGGTCGGCGACCAAGGAGATGCTCTACCCGCTCGCCGCCCGCCGCGCACAGGGCTCGCGCCTGGAGGACGTCGACGGCAACTCCTACGTCGACATCACGATGGGCTTCGGGGTGCTGCTCTTCGGCCACGAACCCGCCTTCGTGCAGGACGCCGTCCGCGAGCACCTGGCCGGCGGACTGCGGCTGGGCCCGCGCGGCGAGGAGACCGGCGAGGCGGCCGAGCTGCTGGCGGAGCTGACCGGCACCGAGCGCGTCGCGTTCGCCAACTCCGGGACGGAGGCCAACGCGGGAGCGATCCGGCTCGCCCGGGCGTACACCGGGCGGGACAAGATCGTGATGTTCGAGGGCTCGTACCACGGGCACTTCGACAACACGCTGGGCCGAGCGGTGGGCCACGGGGCCGACCGCGAGACGGTGCCCGTCTCGATCGGCATTCCCGGCAGCGCGGTCGCCGACCTGGTCGTCCTCCCCTACGGGGACCCGGAGAGCCTGCGGGTCATCGACGAGCTGGGCGACCGGATCGCCGCCGTGCTCGTCGAGCCGGTGCAGAGCCGCCACCCCTCGCGGCAGCCGGCCGAGTTCGTGCGCGGGCTGCGCGAACTCACCACCCGCCGCGGCATCGTGCTGATCTTCGACGAGATGCTCACCGGCTTCCGTCCGCACCTGCGCGGCGCCCGCGGCTTCTGGGGCGTGGAGCCGGACCTCTCGACGTACGGGAAGGTCCTCGGCGGCGGCTTCCCGATCGGCGCCATCGCGGGGCGGGCCGCCCTGATGGACGGGATCGACGGCGGCTTCTGGCAGTACGGGGACGCCAGTTACCCGCCGAACGACACCACCTTCTTCGGCGGCACCTACATCCAGCACCCGCTGTCGATGGCCGCCTGCCGCGCCGTGCTGCGGCACTTCAAGGAGCAGGGGCCGGGCCTTCAGGAGCGGCTGAACGCCCGTACCGGGGAGCTGGCCGCCGGCCTCAACAGCTTCTTCGACGAGGAGGAGTTCCCGCTCCGGCTGGCGCACTTCGGCTCGCTCTTCCGCTTCGAGCCGCGCGCGGACATGGAGCTGCTCTTCCACCACCTGCTGGTCAAGGGCGTGTTCGTCTGGGAGTGGCGCAACTTCTTCCTCTCCACCGCGCACTCCGACGGCGACGTGGAGTTCGTGGCCGACGCCGTCCGGTCGTCCCTGCGGGACATGCGGCGCGGCGGCTTCTTCCCGTCCACGCGCTCGTTCGCCGTCCCGTCCGTCCCCGCGTCGCGCCGCGAGCAGTCGGCGCCGGAGGCCCGGCCGGAGCCGCACGCACCGGCCCAGGCACCGACGCCCGTACCCACGCCCGCACCGGCATCAGCACCGGCACCCGCACCCGCACCCGCACCCGCACCCGCACCGGCCGGTGATCCGGACCGCAAGGTCGACTTCAGTCTCTACTTCTTCGGCGACTACCCGCTCGACACCCGGCCCGAGGACCGCTACCGGATCGTCCTGGAGAGCGCCCGGTTCGCGGACCGCAACGGCTTCCACGCCGTCTGGCTGCCCGAGCGGCACTTCCACTCCTTCGGCGGCATCTTCCCCAACCCCTCGGTGCTGGCCGCCGCCCTGGCCCGGGAGACCGAGCGCGTCCGGCTGAACGCGGGCTGCGCCGTGCTGCCGCTGCACCACCCCGTCCGGGTCGCCGAGGAGTGGTCGGTGGTCGACAACCTGTCCGGCGGGCGGGTCGGCCTCGGCTGCGCCAGCGGCTGGCACCCCAACGACTTCCTCTTCTTCCCCGACCGCTACGGCACCCACAAGAAGCTGATGCACCAGCAGGTCGACACGATCCGGGCGCTGTGGCGCGGCGAGCCCTACCGGGGCCGCAGCGGCAACGGCGAGGAGATCGAGGTGCACCTGCACCCGCGGCCGCTCCAGGAGCTGCCGCCGATGTACACGGCGATCGTCGGCAACCCGGACAGCTTCCGCGAGGCCGCCCGCCACGACCTCGGCGTGATCACCAACCTGATGACCCAGAACGTCGAGGAACTGGCCGCCAACGTCGCCCTCTACCGGCGCACCCGGGCCGAACACGGTCTGGACCCCGAGGCCGGACGGGTCGTGGTGCTGGTGCACACCTACCTCGGCGCCGACCTCGCCACCGCCCGCGAGCAGGCCTACCGCCCGTTCTGCAACTACCTGCGCTCCTCGCTCTCCCTCTTCGGGCAGGTCGCCAACAGCCTCGGCCTCACCCTGGACTACGAGAACACCCCTGAGGAGGACCTGGAGTTCATCCTGGAGCGCGCCTACGAGCGGTACTGCGCCTCGCGGGCGCTGATCGGCACCCCCGAGAGCGTGCAGACCGTGCTGGACTCGCTGCGCGCCGCCGGCGCCGACGAGATCGCCGCCTTCGTCGACTTCGGCCTCTCTCCCGAGCTGGTCGCCACCGGCCTGCCGCACCTGGACGAGCTGCGCCGCACCGCCCAGCAGCCGCGCGAGCGGCGCGCGCCGCTGTCGTACGCCCAGCAGCGGATGTGGTTCCTGCACCGGATGCTGCCCGACAGCTCCCGCTACAACGAGGTCAAGGCGATCGCGCTGGACGGTCCGCTCGACCACCGCGCGCTGGACGGCGCCCTGCAGGCCCTGGCCGAACGGCACCCGGCCCTGCGCACCGTCTTCCGCGAGCAGGACGGCGAGCCGTACCAGGTGGTGCTGCCTGCCGCCGGCGCACCGCTGGAGGTCGAGGACGCCCCGGCCGGGCAGGACGGCGAGGAGGCCGTCCGCGCGCTGGTCGCCGAGGAGGGCGCCCACCGCTTCGACCTGGCCGCCGGACCGCTGCTGCGCACCCGGCTGCTGCGCCTGGGCGAGGAGCGCCACGTGCTCGTCCTCGCCATGCACCACATCGTCATCGACACCCTCTCCGCCGTGGTGATCACCCGTGAGCTGGGCGAGCTCTACCGGGCCGCGCAGTCGGGCCGCCGTGCGGAGCTGCCGCAACTTCCCACCACTTACGCCGAGTTCGCAGCCCGGGAGCGGGCGCTGGTGGCCGAGGGCGCGCACACCGCGAGCCTGGAGCACTGGCGGACGGTCCTCGGCGGCGAGCTGCCGGTGCTGGCCCTGCCCACCGACCGGCCGCGCCCGGCCCTGCCGGACGGCCGGGGCCGCGCCTTCGTCCGCCTGCTGGACGGCGAACTCTCCGGCCGGGTGAGGGAGCTGGCCCGGTCCCGGCGCTCCACGCTGTTCATGGTGCTGCTCACCGCGTTCGCCGGCGTGCTGCACCGCTTCAGCGGCCAGGACGAGATCGTGCTCGGCACACCCGTCGCCAACCGCGACGAGGGCGCCGAGGACCTGGTGGGCTTCTTCGTCAACACCCTCGCCCTGCGCCTCGACCTCTCCGGGGAACCGGACTTCGAGGCGCTGCTCGCCCACGTGCGGAGCACCGCGCTGGACGCCTACGAGCACCAGCAGCTCCCGTTCGAGGTGCTGGTGCAGGAGTTGAACCCGACCCGCGACACCAGTCGCAACCCGCTCTTCCAGGTGATGGTGGAGTTCGAGAACCACGCGCTCTTCGAACTCGACCTGCCGGGCATCGAGGCCCGCCCGCTCGACGACGTCGTCGACAAGGCCGGCTTCGATCTCACCCTCTTCCTCACCAACCTGCCCGAGGGCATCCGCTGCCATGTCGAGTACGCCACCGCACTGTTCGACCAGGAGACCGTCGAGCGCCTGCTGACCGCCTTCGAGCAGCTGCTCGCCGCCGCCGTCACCGACCCCGCCCGGCCGGTCGCCGAGCTGCTGCCCGGCGGCAGCGAGACGGCCACCCCCGCCCTGACCGGCACCGCACCTCTGCGCGAGCGGCTGGCCCGCACCGCGGCCGAGCACCCCGACCGCACCGCCGTCCTCACCCCGGACGGCACCTCCGTCAGCTACCGTGAAGTCACGGACCGGGCCGAACAGTTGGCGGCGCGCCTGGCCGCCGCCGGAGTCACCGCCGGCACCCCCGTCGCCACCCTGCTGCCCCGCTCCACCGACCAGGTGGCCGCGCTGCTCGCCGTGATCCGCCTGGGCGCGGTCCACGTGCCGATCGACCCGGTGCACGGTGCCGAGCGCTGCCGGCTGATCGCCACCGACAGCGGCTCACCCCTCCTGCTCACCCGCACCGGCACCGACCGCCTCGGCATCACCCTGCCCGCCGTCCTGGCCGACGACGACAGCCCGGTGCCGCCCGCACCGGCCGCCGTCGACCCCGACCCCGAGTCGCCCGCGTACTGCCTCTACACCTCCGGCACCACCGGCCGGCCCAAGGGCGTCCTGATGCCCTACCGCGGCCTGCAGTCACTGGTCGACTGGAACACCGACCAGCACGGCCCGCTGCGCACCCTGCAGTACGCCTCCTGCGGGTTCGACGTCTCCGTCCAGGAGGTCCTCACCGCCCTCACCGGCGGCGGCACGATCGTCCTCGTCGACGAGGAGACCCGCTACGACGCCCACGCGCTGGCCGAGTACCTCCGGCACACCCGCACCGAGCGCATCCACCTCCCCCAGACCACGCTGACCAGCCTGCTCGGCGCCCTGGCCGAGGCCCCGGTGCCCGACCTGCGCGAGATCGTCTCCGGCGGCGAGCAGCTGCTCCTCACCCCGGCGCTGCGCGCGTTCCTGCGCGACAACCCGCAGTGCCGGCTGTTCAACCACTACGGGCCCACCGAGACCCACGCGATGACCAGCATCCAGCTGTCCGCCGACGGCCCCGACCACGCCCCGATCGGCCGGCCGGTGCCCGGCAGCCGCGTCCAACTGCTCGACCCGCAGGGCCGTCCGGTGCCGGCCGGCGCGGTCGGCGAGATCCACATCCTCGGCGACTCGGTCGGCCTCGGCTACCTGAACCGCCCCGAGGAGACCGCCGCCGCCTTCGTCCCCACCCCCCAGGGCCTGCGCTACCGCAGCGGCGACCTGGGCCGGCTGCGGCCCGACGGCGCACTGGACTTCCTCGGCCGGATCGACGAGCAGGTGAAGATCCGCGGCTACCGGATCGAACCCGGCGAGGTCGAGAACGTGCTGCGCACCGTCCCCGGAGTGCGGGGCGCCGCCGTCGCCGCGCAGCACGGCCCGCAGGGCACGGCCCTCGCCGCGTACGTCGTGCTCGCCGAGACGGCGGACCTCACCGGGCGCACGGACGGCGGACCGGCCTCCGACGCCGGGCTCGCCCTGGTGCGCGACGAACTCGCCGACCGGCTGCCCGAGCACATGGTGCCCCGGCTCTGGGCCCGCGTGGACCACGTGCCGCTGACCCGCAACGGCAAGCTCGACCGCGCCGCGCTGCCGCCGGCCGTACCGATCGGGGCCGCCGCCGACGCCGCCCCCGCCACCGCGCTGGAGCAGCTCCTCCAGCGTCTCTGGGCCAAGGAGTTGGACGTCCCGGCCCCCGGCGTGGAGACCTCCTTCTTCGATCTGGGCGGGCACTCGCTGGCCGCCACCCGACTGCTCAACCTGGTCCGCGAGGAGACCGGACTGGAGATCGGCATCCTCGACTTCTTCCGCCGCCCCACCATCCGCGGCATGGCCGACCGTGCCCGCACCGCCGAGCCGGCCGAGACCTTCGAGCGAGGGACGCTGTGACCACCATGCCTCCGGTACCCGCCGTGCCTCCCGTGCCCGCCGCGACCGCCGTGACTCCTGCGACCGAGGCCTGGAAGCAGCTCGTCGGGCTGCTGGACGAACGGGAGATCGTCCTCTCCACCGAGGGCGACCGGCTGGACTACCTCGCCCCGCCCGGGGCGATGGACGCCCACCTCGTCGCCCTGGTCAAGGGGGAACGGCAGCGGCTGCTCGCCGCCCTGACCGGCGACGGCGCCGCCGAGGCCGCCGCGCCGGCCGGCATCGCGCAGGCCCGGATGTACCGCAGCCACGCCCGGGTGGCCGACCCGAGCCTGTGGAACATCACCCAGCGGATCACCCTGCGCGGCCCGCTCGACCCCGACCGCCTGCAGCGGGCCCTCACCGCCCTGACGGCCCGCCACCGCAGCCTGCGCACCCGCTACACACCCACCGACCTCGGCCTGCTCCAGCAGGTGCTGCCCGCCCCCGAAGCCCTGCCGCTGCCGGTCGTCGCGGTGGGCGACAGCGGGGAGGCGGTGAGCGACAGCGGGGAGGCGGTTGCCGCAGCCACCCGAGAGGAGGCCGCCACCCCGTTCGACCTCGGCGCGCCACCCCTGCTGCGGGCCCGGCTGCTGCAACTGGCCCCCGAACACCACGTGCTCCTTCTGACGATCCATCACATCGTGCTGGACGGCTGGTCGCTGGCCACCCTGCTGGCCGACCTCGGCGCGCTGTACGGGGACCACCTGGCGGTGCTGCCCGAGCCGGGGTCGATGATCGAACACGCGTGCTGGGAACGGACGGTGGTGACCCGCGAGGCGATCCGCCGGGCCACCGCCCGCTACGCCGAGCGCCTCACCGGACTGCAGCTCACGGTGCCACTGCCCACCGACCGCCCCCGCCCGGAGCGGCGCTCCGGACACGGCGGCGTGCTGCACTTCACGCTGACGCCCGAACTCACCTCAGCGCTGAACCGTTGCGCGGCCCGCCGTTCGACCACCCCGGCGGCCGTGGTCCTGGCCGCCCTGGGCGATCTGCTGGGTGAACTCACCGGTGACGAGGAGACCTTGGTGATGCTCTCGACCGCCAACCGGCGGCGCCGGGAGCACGAGGGGCTGGTCGGGCTGCTCACCACCAACCTGCCGGTCCGGCTGCCCAACCGCGCGCCGGGCGGCTTCGCCGCCCTGATCGACCGGGCGGGCGAGGCCCTGGCGACCACCCTCGACCAGGCGGACGTCCCGTTCGGTCTGGTCACGGAGGACCTGCGGGCGCTGGGGCTGGACCTTCCCCCGTCCTTCCCGCAGGTCCTGCTGGCCGTGCAGACCACCCCGGCGCCGGTCCTGGAGCTGACCGGCCTGGACGTCCGGGTCGAGGACGTCCCGGGCAGCAGCGCGCGGTCGGACCTGCTGCTCATGCTCACCCCCGAGGGGGGCGGCCTGGCGGGCCTGGCCGAGTACGACGCCGACCTCTTCGACGAGGCCACCGTCCGCGGCTGGCTGGACCGCCTGGTGCGGCGGCTGGCCGAGGAGGTGCCGCCGCTGGCGTGACGCCCGCGAGGTCCGGCCCGCCCTTCGGGGCCGGACCTCGTCGGGTACCGCCGAGGCCTCACCGGGTACCGCCCGAGCCTGCTCGGGCCGGATCCCTACGCGCGGTCGGCCGGGGTCCGCATGCCCCCGGCCTGGAGCCCCTCGGGCCGGCCGGCCGACCGGCACCCCGGGGCGCAGCCGGGAGCCGCGAGGAGTGGCCCCGGTCACGGTCGGACGGGCGGTCAGGCGGGCGGTCAGGCGGGCACGGCCCAGACCTGGTTGGCGTAGCCGTTGCAGTCCCAGATCACGATCTGGCCCCCGTTGGTGGTGGAGAAGCCCAGGTCGTCCAGGCAGCGGCCGGACATCGGGTTGTACAGCGAGCCGTCGGGCCGGGGCTGCCACTGCTGGGCGCCGCTGCCGTTGCAGTCGTAGAGCTGCACCGGGGTGCCCGTGGCACCGTTGCCGCCCTTGACGTCCAGGCACTTGCCGAGCGCGCGGACGGTGCCGTCGACGGCGACCTTCCACGTCTGGGCGGTGTTGCCGAGGCAGTCCCAGATCTGCACGGGGGTGCCGTTGGTGGTGTTGCCGTCCTTCACGCCCACGCACTTGTTCCCGTAGCCGACGATCGGCCCGACCGGGCCGGCCGGGACCGCCGGGCCGAACGAGATGCCGAACCACGACGGCATCGCCATGCCGAAGCACCCCGCGGTGGTGCTGGTGTTGCCGGTGACCCAGCCCATGTTCCACGCTGACGTGTAGCTGGGGACCCCTGAGCTGTCGTAGGTCACGCACCACCCCCCGAGGACCCAGGTCTGCATCGGGTCGATGCCCGAACAGGTGCCGCGGTAGCCGGCGCCGTAAGGACTGACGGTGCACTTGTCGGCCGGGGCGGGGCCCGGCGCGACCGGCGTGGCCTGGGTGCCGGCGGTCAGTGCGGATGTTGCGGACGTTGCGGACGTTGCGGATGTTGCGGACGGCGCGACCTCTGCGGCGCCGGCGGCGGGCGCGATGAGCGCGGCGGCTCCGGCGAGCAGGGCGGTGGCGAACAGGGCGGCGGTGCGACGCATCGAAAGGTCCTTCCGGAGACGGGAAGCCGGGCAACCCGCCTGCCGGAAACCGTGATGACGGTGCGACAGTTGTGCGGGCCGCGTGAAAGCGTCGGGGGATGTATGGCCACGGTCAACCACGCGGGTCGACGATCACGCCAACGGTCCGTCCACGGACGGGGGTTGGTACGAACGGGCGGGCGGGAACGTCAGCAGGCGGGAGTCCCGGGCGATCCGTCCGGAAAGCACCCGGCCCGCCGGCCGACCAACCGCCCGGCCGCCGCGGGGAAGGCCGATCTCGGCTACCTGTTCCTGCCGGAGGCATGGGGAATCGGGTACGCCGCCGAGGCGTGCACGGCGGCACTCGGCTGGTTCGCCGGCGCGCTCCCCGGCGAACCGGTGGTGCTCACCACCCAGAGCGCCAACGTCGCCCCGATGCGTCTCGCGGTGAAACGGGGGTTCACCGTGGTCGAGCGGTTCGAGGCCTGGGACGCCGAGCAGTGGCTCGGCATGCGGCCCCCGGTCACGCCGTCCGGGTGAGTCCGCGAGGCGACCGCCGGGCCTGGCCGTCCGGTGCCGGAACGGCCCCCGCACCCGTGCGGTCCCGCGTCAGCGCAGCCGACAGACACGGAACCGGATACCGGCCGCGCTCAACCGGCCGATGAGCGCGTCACCCATCGCCGCCGCCGGTGTGACCTGCCCCGACGTCCGGGGCAGGTCGTCCAGCGCCAGGCACAGCGATGCCTGCGCGAGCATCTTCGCCGTCTCCCCGTACCCGGGATCGCCGCCCGAGACCTCCGTGAAGACCTGCCGTCCGCCGCCCTCCCCCACGAACCGCACCCGGAACCAGCTCCGGGCCCGCCGCTCCTGGCTCGGCCCGCGTCCCGACGCGTACCGAGCCGCCAACCAGGAACGGGCGGCGGGGACTTGAGCGGCCGCCACGAGCGCCCCGGCCCCGACCGACCCCGCCAGCGCCATCGGCAAGGTCTTCACCGACGCGAAGTGCCGGTAACGGAAGTCGGGCCCGTACCGCTCCAGCGCAGCGGCCGAACGCCCCACGACCAGCGGGTCGATCGTGGGCAGCGGCAACGCCCACGCCCCGGTGGACCGGCTGAAGTGCGGCCCCCCGAGGGGCGTACGGACCGAGCGCCCGACGAGTGGTGGCTCGGCCGGCCGCCGCTCGCGCGCCGCGGCCGCCGCCTGCGACCGACGCCCCATGACGGTCAGGGCCGAAGCCAGCGTGCCGCCGGAGATCATCCCACTGGCCCGCACGAAGCCGTCGATCGTCAACGGCACGCCCTCCGGCAGCTGCTGAACCGTGAAGTACGCGCCCAGATCGTGCGGCAGCGAGTCGAAGCCGCAGGCGTGCACGATCCGCGCACCCGTCTGCGCGGCCCGCGCTCCGTGACGGAGGAACATCCGGTCGACGAACTCCGGCTCACCCGTGAGATCGGTGTAGTCCGTCCCCGCCCGGGCACACGCCGCGACCAGCTCCTCCCCGTACCAGCAGTACGGTCCCACCGTCGACGCCACCACGTGCGCGGACTCGGCGAGCGCCCGCATCGCGGCCGGATCACCCGCGTCCGCAGTCACCAACCCGAGCCCGGCCGCCCGCTCGGGACATCGGACGGCCAACTCCTCGCGAAGCCGCTCCAGCTTCTCCCGGCTGCGCCCCGCGAGCGCCAGCCGGCAGTCCTGCGGAGCGTGCGCGAGCAGGTACTCGGCGGTGAGCCGCCCGACGAACCCCGTCGCGCCGAACAGGGCGACGTCGTAGGGCCGCTGGGACCGCGGGCTTCGCGTCATGCCGTCTCCTCTTACCGGATGGTCGAACGCGTCCCTCGCCTCCGCGGCGCGGCGGCGAGGACACCCCGGCAGTATTACCCACGCGTAGCTTTCCAGCCAGCGCCCGGACCGCCGCACGGACCACCGCACAGACCGCTGCGACAGGCGGGCGCGACAGGGCGGTGCGGCGGGCGCGACAGTCGGTGCGGCGGCCGCGCACGGGGCGGCCGCCGCTGCCCTGTCACCAGCGGTCGTGGACCAGCGGGCGGATGCGGTCGTCGTAGAGGCCGCGGATCGCGGCGAGGGTGGCGTCCGGGAGCGGGGGAAGGTCTGCGGCGGCCGCGTTGGCGGCGGCCTGGGCGGGGTTGCGGGCCCCCGGGATGACGGTGGTGACGCCCGGCTGCTGGATGATCCAGCGCAGGGCCGTCTGGGCCGGCGTGGCTTCGCCGGAGCTGAGCTCGGCGAAGGCCGCGGCCGCCTCGACGCCGGTCCCGAAGTCGACCCCGGAGAAGGTCTCGCCCTGGTCGAACGCCTCACCGTGGCGGTTGTAGGTGCGGTGGTCGTCCGCGGCGAACCGGGTCTGCGCCGTGTACCTGCCCGAGAGCAGGCCGGAGGCCAGCGGAACCCTCGCCAGGACGGCGACCCCGGCGGCGGCCGCCGCCGGCAGCACCCGCTCCAGCGGCTTCAGACGGAACGCGTTGAGGATGATCTGCACACTCGCCACCCCGGGGCGGGCGATCGCGGTCAGCGCCTCTGCGCAGGTCTCCACGCTGACCCCGTACGCGGCGATGCGCTGCTCCCCGACCAGGGTGTCGAGGGCGTCGAAGACCTCGTCACTGGAGTACACCGGTGTGGGCGGGCAGTGCAGCTGCACCAGGTCCAGCCGCTCGACGCCCAGGTTGTCCCGTGAACGGTCCGCCCAGGAGCGGAAGTTCGCGAGGTTGTAGTGCTCCGGGCGCTGCTCGGCCCGACGGCCGAACTTGGTGGCGACGAACACCTCCGCGTCCGGGCGGCCCTTCAGGTAGCGGCCGATGAGCTGCTCGCTGCGACCGTCACCGTAGACGTCGGCGGTGTCGAAGAGGGTGACGCCGGCCTCGACCGAGGCGTCCAGCACCGCCAGGGCGTCCTCCTCCCGGACCTCGCCCCAGTCCGCGCCGAGTTGCCAGGTACCGAGTCCCACCACCGAAACGGGTCGCCCGGTGCGACCCAGTACACGCTGTTCCATGGGCCGACCCTCTCACAGCGCGGTCCGGCAGACCCCTCGGCGCGCCCTCCGACCACAGCGCCCGCACCGAGCCGGGCCGCTCCCGGCACACGCCGTCGCCCCACGGACGCGGCCCGCCGGCCTCCCTCCCCCTCCCTCCTCCGCTCCTGGTGCGCGGAGCACAGCACGGCGGCCCGCCGGCGGATGGCCGGCGGGCCGCTTCGTGCGGTGCTGCGGTAGCGCGATGGTGCGGTGCTGCGGGTGCTGCGGGTGCTGCGGGTGCTGCGGGTGTTACTTGAGGCCGTTGTGAATCGCGTTCACCAGCTCGCCGTTGGCGGTGTCACCGCTGAACTCCCAGAAGAAGGCGCCGCGCAGGTTCTGGTCCTTGGTCCACGCCATCTTGGAGCCGATGGTGGCCGGGGTGTCGTAGCTCCACCAGTTGGTGCCGCAGTGGGCGTAGGCGGTGCCGGCCACCGTGCCGGTCGCGGGGCAGGTGTTCTTGAGGACCTTGTAGTCCTCGATGCCGGTCTCGTAGGTGCCGGCCGCCGCGCCGGTGGCGGTGCCGCCCGGGGCGGACTGGGTCACGCCGGCCCAGCCCCGGCCGTAGAAGCCGATGCCCAGCAGGAGCTTGCTGGCGGGCACGCCGATCGTCTTGTACTTGGCGATGGCGTCGGCCGAGTTGAAGCCGGCCTTCGGGATGCCGTTGTAGGTGGTGAGCGGGGAGTGCGGGGCCGTCGGGCCCTTCGCCGCCCAGGCGCCGAAGAAGTCGTACGTCATGACGTTGAACCAGTCGAGGTACGGGGCACCGGCGGCGTAGTCGGCCTTGTCGATGTTGCCGCCCTGCGAGGCGTCGGCGGAGACGGCCACGGTGACGAGGTCGTTGCCGAACTCGGTGCGCATCGCCTGGACCATCTTCTTGAACGAGTCGGCGCCGCTGGTGTCGCAGGTCAGGCCGCAGGCGTTCGGGTACTCCCAGTCGAGGTCGATGCCGTCGAAGACGTCGGCCCAGCGCGGGTCCTCGACCAGGTCGTGGCAGGACTTGGCGAACGCGGCCGGGTTCTGCACCGCCTGGCCGAAGCCGCCGGACCAGGTCCAGCCGCCGAAGGACCAGATCACCTTGATGTGCGGGTAGAGGCGCTTGAGCTCGCGCAGCTGGTTGAAGCTGCCGCGCAGCGGCTGGTCCCAGGTGTCCGCGACGCCGTCGACCGACAGGTCGGCGGTGTAGGTGCGCTCGTAGTCGGCGTAGGCGTCGCCGATGGTGCACTTGCCGTTCTGGACGTTGCCGAAGGCGTAGTTGATGTGGGTGATCTTCGCGGCGGAGCCGGAGGTCACCAGGTTCTTCACGTGGTAGTTGCGGCCGTAGACGCCCCAGTTGGTGAAGTACCCGAGCTTGACCTTGTCGCCGGTGACGACGTCGCCGCCGGTGGTGCGCACGGTGCCGGGCTCGCTGGCGGGGCCGGTCAGGTCCGCGGTGTCGCGGGCGACGACGGTGTAGGTGTAGCTGGTGCCCGCGGTGAGGTTGGTGTCGCTGTAGCTGAGGCCGGTCACCGTGGCGACCTTGGTGCCGTTTCGCAGGACGTCGTAGTTCTTGACGCCGGTGTCGTCGGTGGCGGCGGTCCACGACACCTTCAGCGAGGTGTCGGTGATGTCGGAGCCGACCGGGGTGCCGGGCGCGGAGGGCGCCTGGTTGCCGGGCAGGTCGGTGCCGTCACAGGAGGCGCCGTTGAGCTTGCAGCCGCTGGGGGCGCCCGAGCCGGCGCCGTTGAAGCCGAAGGTCACGGAGGCACCGGGGGCGAGGGTGCCGTTCCAGCCCTTGTCCTTGGCGGTCCAGTGGGTGCCGGAGCTGGTGACCGTGGCGTCCCAGGCGGAGGCGACGCTCGTGCCGGCCGGGAAGTCCCACTCGATGGTCCAGGACGTGAGCGTGGTCGTGCCGGTGTTCTTCACCGTCCACTTGCCGTCGAACCCGGCGCCCCAGTCGGAGCCCTTCGCGAACGTGGCGGTCGCCGAGGTGGCGGCCTGGGCGGGGGTGGACAGGCCGACGACCGCGACCAGCGGCAGGGCGAGCGCGGTCAGGCCGGCCGCGGCGACTCTCAACCTCTTTTTGGACATGACGAAGCGAGTGCTCAAGACGGGGCTCCTCGATGTGGGGGCGGACAGGGGTGGGGAGTCCGTGACCGCACGCTGCGCGACGTCCTTCGCAGCGTGCTCCCGCGAGACTAGAAAGGTCCAGACCAACCCGTCAAGAGGTCCAGACCAGTTTTCCTTTACCTGATCTTTGCCGACAGGAGCGCTGCCAGGTCCGTCCCCTGACGACCCGTCCGGGCACGCCGCCGAGGCGACGGCGACGGCAGGAAGCGGCCACACCGTACGCAGGCGCACCGCCGCCGCAGACCCGGAACCGGATCCTCCTGATCAGCGGTCGGCCGGGGTGCACCGGCCGAAGCCGCGCGCAGCGGCGGCGGACAGTTCGGCCGCGTAGTCGGGCAGGTCGAGGCTGCTGACCTCCCGCCCCTTCTCCAGCATCTTGTCGAGGATCCAGCGCCGGTTCAGCAGCCCGTTGCGCACCCGCAGCCCGGTCGCGGTGCCGGGCGCCAGGAAGGGCCCGGTGCGGTCACCGCCCTTCTGGCAGCCCCGGGCGTAGTCGCGCAGGGCGTGCTCGTAGCGGGCGAACGCGGTGCGGTGGTCGCCACGGGCCCGGGCCAGCTCGCCGGCCAGGACGTAGGCCGCCACCACGGCGGTGCCGGTGCCCATTCCGCCGATGGTGGCTCCGCAGGCCGCGTCGCCGAGCAGGGCGATCCGTCCGGTGGACCAGGTGGGGACGTCGGCCCGGCTGATCGAGTCGAAGTACAGCTCGGGCGCCTGCCCCAGGCTCTCCAGCAGCCGGGGCACCTCCCAGCCCAGGCCCGCGAAGGCCTCCCGGACCAACGCCTTCTGCTGCGCCACGTCATGGCGGTCGTAGCGGAGTTCGGCCGAGGCGAAGAGGAAGAAGGCACCCGCTCGATCCGGGTCGCGATGGTCGGCGCCGACTGCGGCAAGCCGGCCGGGGACGTTGAGGCCGACCGAACCCGGCGGGAAGCCCCGGTAGTTGGGCAGCTGCCAGGTGGCCGCGTAGTAGCCGAGGTGGCGGACGTAGCGCTCCTCCGGACCGAAGGCCAGCCTGCGGACGTTGGAGTGCAGTCCGTCGGCGCCGATCACCAGGTCGAACTCGCGTGGCGCGCCGTGCCGGAAGGTCACACGGACGCCGCCGGACGTCTCCTCCAGGGCGGCGATCGAGTCACCGAAGAGGTACCGGGCGCGCGGGAGGCTGCGCCGGTACAGCGCCTGGGCGAGCTCCCCGCGCGGGACTTCGACGTCCCCGCCCGCGAAGTCGGCGGGCAGGTGGAGGAGTCGGCGGCCGTGCCGGTCGACGAAGGTCATCGGGCTGCCGCCGGTGCCGAGCGCGCGCAGCTCGTCGAGCACGCCCATCCGCTCCAGGACGGTCAGGTGGGTGTCACCGCGGAAGTCGACCGCCTGGCCGCCCCCGCGCAGGGCGGGGGCCAGCTCGACGACGGTGACCTCGAAGCCGTACCGCCCCAGCCAGTAGGCCAGTGCGGGGCCGGCGATGCTCGCACCCGAGATCAGGACCTTGGCGCTCACGCGAACCACTCCTTCGAAGCCGTCGATTAACTGTGTCCCTAGGACACTGTTTATTGCTGTGTACCGTAGACACAGTTGCCTCGCCCCGCAAGGGGCAGCCGGAGTCGACGGGACGGAGCGGGAGTTGGACGAGGAAGCGAGCGCGGCGGTACGGCTGCTCTGGGGACCGCCCGCCAAGCCCTCCCGTGGGCCGAAGCCGGCGCTGAGCCTGGCGCGGATCGCCGCCGCGGGCGTCGAGATCGCGGACCGCGAGGGCCTCGGCGCCGTCTCGATGCAGAAGGTGGCCGGGCTCCTCGACTTCACCAAGATGTCGCTCTACCGGTACGTACCGGGCAAGACGGAGCTGGTCGCGCTCATGGTGGAGGCCGCGGTCAGCGAACCTCCGGCGGCGGTGGAAGGGCTCGGATGGCGCGAGCAACTGACTTCCTGGGCACGGGCGCTGACGACCTCGTTCACCGAACACCCCTGGCTGCTCGACGCCACCGTCGGACCGCGGGTGATGGGCCCCAGGGAACTCACCTGGCTGGAACGGGTGGTCGCGGCCCTGGACGGCCACGCACTCACCGGCCCCGAGCGCATGGACGCCGCGGTGCTGCTGGCCGGACACGTCCGCGGCATCGCCGAACAGGCCCGCGCGACCCGGCCGGGCGGCTCGCCCGAGGCGGAACTCCTGGCCGTCCTCGGCACCCTGGTGCACCGGCACGCCGACCGCTTCCCCGCACTCGCCTCGGCCATGGCCCCCCCGGACGGCCGGGACCAGGCGCTGGACTTCGGCCTGGAGCGCATCCTCGACGGCCTTGAGGCCCTGATCGCACGCCGCACCGGGTAACCCGGGAGGCCCCACCCGCCACCGGCCCCCTCCCCCGGCACACCACCGGGGCCGGCTCGACCCTCCACGCGGGTACGGCGGGAGACGTGCGCCCGGACCGCCGGCGCCCGGCAGGCGGTCCCGCCGGGCTCCCGGCCGCCCGTGGCCCTCCCCCTCGTCACGCCCCTCATCACACCCCTCGCCATGCCCCGCGTGAGCAGCGGAGGGCACCGCGGCGCGCCCGCGCCCGCGTCGGGGCCGGGGCCGGGGCCGGAGGCCTTTCCTCCCAGGGGTGCCGGCAGGCCTTCGGACGGATTGTCCACGGTGGTCCCAGGGGCCTACTGGACAATCGCCGACCGGCGAACACTGAGGTCGAAGCGGTCATCGCCGCCTCCAGGTGCGGCACCGGCAAGCCGGCGCCGTTCGTGCCGCCGGGTCGCACCGTCGGACGCGGGAGCCCCGTGCAGCCGCCCCGCTCCGACCCGGCGAGCACAACGACGAAGAGGAGAGAACATGCGTACCAAGAGGGCCGTACTCGCCGCCTCCAGCTGCCTGTTGGCGCTCGGCGGAGTCCTGACGATCGGCACCGGAACGGCGAACGCGGCCACGTGCACCGGGGCGCAGCCGCCTGTCTACATCTCGGGAGGCGAGTCCCACTACTCGGTGGACTGCGGCCCCACGATCACCCACGTGTCGGGCTGGATCAAGGACACCTCCGCCGACGGGAAGTGCGTGCAGCTCAAGATCTGGTGGCCCGACCACGAGCTCTACACCTACACCGAGAAGGCCTGTGGCAAGGGCACCCGCATCAACTTCGACCACAACGGCCGGACGAACGCGACAGCGCCGAAGGTCTACACGTACACCATCGGCTGAGGTACCGCACCGCCCTGAAGGGGGTGGCATCCGAGCACGCGGATGCCATCCCCGCCGCCGTTCGCGCACATCGCTCCGACCCGGCCCGGCGCGGCGACGTCAGGCGGCTCCGCAGCCCCGGCGCCCGCCCTGAGCCCGACTCGCCCTGAACCGCTCGACTCGCCTGGCCGACCGCCCGGCCCGGGAGGCGTGCAGGCCGTCCCCCTCGCCATTGCCTTGCGGTACAAGACAACGGATGACTATCTTGTACCGCATGACAAAGGAGGCGTCCGCCCGCGACCAGCGACGCAGCCAGCTCCTCCGCGGAGTGCTCGACCTCTGCCTGCTCGCGCTGATCGCCGAACGGCCGCGCTACGGGTTCGAGTTCGCGCAGGGGCTGGCCGAGAGCGGACTGGAGCTGGTCAGCGACGGCAGCATCTACCCCCTGCTCGCCCGGATGGAGCGCGCGGAGCTGATCGCCGCCTTCCGCGCGCCCTCCCCGGCCGGAGGCGCTCCGCGAAAGTACTACCGCCTCACCGAGGCGGGTCACGCCGAACTCGCCGCCGGACGGGCCGGCTGGCAGGCATTCGCCGGCCCGGTCGGCCGGATCCTCGACGACAACCGATCACCAGGGGGAAGCACATGACGAGCGAGAAGGTGCTCGCGACCTGCCGCAGCAACTGGGAGTACCGAGGCATCGACGAGGCCTCCATCCGGGAGATGCTCGATGAGCTCACCGCCCACCTGGAGGACGCCGCAGCCGCCGGACGCAGCGCCCGGGACGTCGTCGGCCAGGACGTCAGGTCCTTCGCCGCCGCCTGGGCCAGGGCCCGCACCCCGCTCCCCCGCCGGGTGCTGCGGACGGCGGGGATGGCGTCCTTCATGCTCGGCACCCTCCTGCTGCTCACCCACCTGATCCGGCGCACCACCGAGCTGAGCGTGACGGCCGACCAGATCGTCTTCTACGCCGTCATCGCCACGATCACGGTCGCCTGGGAGATGCGCCGGGGTGGCCTCGGGCTCCGCCGCAGCTGGGGTGTCGCCCTGGTGGCCGGCCTCCCGGCCGTCGCGCTCACCCGCTACCTCACCGGCGACCAGCCGCTGTTCACCGTGCCGCTGTGGCTCGCGCCGGTCCTCGTCCTGCCCGCCCTGCCGTACATCCTGGCCGACTACCGGGCCAAGCGGACCACCGCGCCCCTCGCCGAGTAGGACGTGCGCCCGCGGGGTGCCCGGGCGTGCCCAGGGGGCAGGGGGCCTCCTCCGCTCCCGGTGTCCGCCGACCGCGACCGGGCTCCCCGGGATCCGGGCCGGGCGCCAGCGGGTGACGGTCTCGCGCCGGGCTTCAGGCCGGCTCCTCACGGGCAGGCGCGAGGCGGGTCTCGATCTCTTCGAGGACCGGCCGGTAGGCCTCCTCGGCCGCCTGCATCCGGGCCCGGCACTCGGCGAACAGTCGCCGGGAACGGGTCGCGCGACCCGGCATCAGGTCGTAGCGGCGCAGGCGCACCGTGCGGCGGTCCACCATGAATCCGCTCCTACAGCGAACGCCGTGGGCGCGGCGCACGATGTCCTCGGCTCCGCTCAACAGGTCCTGGTAGGCGTCGTGGGCCGCCTTCCAGCGGGTGGCCTCCTGCGGGGTGCCGGGCACCTCCGCGCCGCGCACCATCGGGCCGACGACGTCGTACAGGGTGAACTCAAGCCCCTCGGGCACCCGGGCCCAGGGCATGACGCTCCACGGCCACGCGATCAAGGTGTAGGTGCGCTGCTGCACGCGTATCACGCGGTCCCCCCGGGGTCTGTGCGCGTCGGGCCGGGCGCCCGGTCCCAGCGTAGGGGCTCCGTGCCCGCGCCCGACGATCGGCGCAGCCGCCGGGCGGCCGAGGGCAGCCGTGCCGTCCGGGGGTTCCGACGGCTGCCCGGCCGCGGTGCCGTCGTCCCCGCCGCCCCCGCCGCCGATACGCGGCCGAGACGCGGCCGAGACGTCTTTACCGGACCCTGATCCGTCCGATGGACGGCCGATACGCGCTCCACACAGGAACCTGACGTCCCGCGCCTACCGTGCCTCGCATGCCGATGACACCGCCGATGACACCTGGAACCCCTGCCACCCACCGGGCGCTCCCCCGCAGGCTCGCCGCCGTGGGAGCCCTCCTGCTGAGCGCGACCACCGTGACGGCGGTGCTGCCGAGCACGGCCCTCGCCACGGAGCGCGAGTCGGTCACGACGCACTCCGGTGCCACGACCGCCGAGGAGCGCAGCCGGATCGACGCCTACTGGACCCCCGAGCGGATGAGGCTCGCGGGCGCCCTGATCCCCGAGATCACACCCGTGCCCGAGGACGACAACACACCCGACGATCCTCGGCCGCTGCCTGCGGGCACCCCGGACCCCGGGGGCGTCTGGACCCACGGCGGGGAGGTGAACCGCAGCGTCGGCCGGCTGTTCTTCACCTTCTCCGACGGCTACGACGGAAGCTGCACCGCGACGGTCGTCGCCGGCGCGAACCGCAGCACCGTCGTCACCGCAGCGCACTGCCTGCGGGGCGTCGGCGCCCCTGCCACCGACGGCACGTGGAACCACAACCTGTACTTCGTGCCCGGCTACCGCAACGGCACGAAGCCGCTCGGCGGTTTCAGCGTCAGGAGCATGGCCACGTCCTCCCGCTGGGACGCCGATCCGAGCGGCACGACCTCGAACGACGTCGCCGTGGCCGGCTTCGACACCGGGCTGCTCGTGGTGAACCGGTCGGCCGACGGCCGGCGCGTCGCGGACGTGACCGGAAGCCGGCAGATCGCGTTCACCCGGCCCACCGAGGGCGAGTTCGTGCACGCCTTCGGGTATCCCAAGGACCGGCTCAACAACCCCGAGGGCAAGTACACCGGTTCACGCATGATCCACTGCGCGGGACCGGCGCGGCCCGGCCCCTCGGCGCCCCTGCTGTGGGGCGGCTCCTGCGACATGTCGCACGGGGCGAGCGGAGGCCCCCACTTCGCCCACTTCGACACCCGGACCGGCACCGGAACCGTCGTCGGCGTCACCACCACCACCGACGAACTCGCCGGGGGCCCGGCGGGCACCCTGTACGCCACCCGGTTCGGCGACAGCGCGCACCGTCTCTACGACTGGGCGCGGACCCGGCCGGTCTGACCTCGCCGCCCATCCCGGGTCGGCCCGTCCCGCCCCGGCCCAGCCCGGCGCCGCGCCCCGTGGAGCCGAGCCCCGTGGAGCCGAGCCCCGTGGAGCCGAGCCGGCACTCCCGCGCACCCGGCGGATAATGGCCGGTGCCCCGGGCCGACCGCGCCCGCGGCACCGATCGACCGAGAGGCAGAGAACGGATGACCCTGGAGGAAGGCCGGCGCGTCCGGCTGGCGGAGGACCTCGGTATCGGCGAGGCGACCGCCGGGGAGCCCGGGGCCGTCGTCGGGTTCCTGTCGCTGGGAGCGGGGATCGAGGGCACGGTCGAGCGGGTGGACGGGGAGCTCCCGCAGAGCGAGGAGGCCCGCGAGTACCAGCGGCTCAAGGCGCTCTTCGAGGACTACGGGCACACCATGCCGGTGGCGAGCCGTGAGCGCCTGGAGGCGGAGATCGCCGTACTGGAGCCGCAGTGGGTCGCCCACCGGGAACGGGGAGCCCGGGTGACGGTCCGGGTCCGCTTCGACAACGGCCTCGTCCTCGACGGGGCGCACCAGGACGTCCTCACCCCGCTGTGAGGGAGGACGCCCTCGGCCGGGGAACGGGCCGAGGGCGTCCGGGGGCGCGGGCGGCGGCGACGGCCGGAGCCCGCCCGACGTGTTGCCGCCACCCGTGGGGCGGCCCCCGGAGAGGCCCACCGCGACTGCGGACTTTCGATCACCGACCGGCGACAGAACAACAGTTCGCCTACATACTCATGATCGACAGGAATGTCTTCGGGACGGATTTACAGATGATCGGAAGTGGTCCTTCCAAGTGAATCCGACCGATTTTCCCCGACCTCGACTCGACAGCCCTGCCACGGTGTCGGAGATTGGAAAAGGCGCTGCCCCACCGGGCCGCACCGTATGTCCTGATCTTCAGACAGGAGGCCGGAAAATGGCCGACCAGCGATCCAACGACGCCGCCCGACGGGCGATCGCCTTCCTCCAGACGAGCGAGCTGGTGGATCTCAAGATGCCCATCGAGCACCTGGTCGACAGGGCCAGCAAGTTGGAGGAGGTGGCGGGCTACGTGCTCGCCTGGGAGAAGTACGTACTCGTGGTCGCCACCGAGGTCGAGCAGGTTTCCAATCCGATCGTCCGCAGGTGACCGGCCGGATCATCCCCCGCCACCCGTGACCCACCTGACGAACCGGTGGACATCGCCCCCAGCGGGTGATGTCCACCTCGTGCTGTGCCGGCCCCAGAACTCCCATCTCCTGGAGGAAACGTGACAGTGACTGACGCCGAAGCCGAAGCCGAAGCCCCCGAAGTGTGGCACGCCGTGGAGAGCAGAGCCGTCGCCTGGCTGGCCGCGCACCACGAGCGTTTCGACCCGGCCGGCGCCGAGGAGAAGGGTGTCCTGTTCGCACGGAAGGCACTCGTCGAGGTCGCCATGCTGACGGGACTGCGCGCACGCCTGGACCCGACACCGCTGTGCGGCGACTACACGCGGCTGCTGGAGCGCGTGTCGACCGTCGCCGCGCGCGCCTCCTACCGGGAACTGGTCGCGCGCGACGAGGGCGCGCTCCTGCTCTACGCCGGGACCTACGCCGCACTGCGACTGTGCGGACGGGAGGACCGCGAGTTCCACAAGGTGATCGAGCAGGCCGCCTCCGGGCGCTACGCGGCCTGTTTCGAGCGAATTCCCTATCGCCAACTCGACCTCTGGCACACCCTCAAACTGGCCGGAATCGGAAACGATTCCCCCACGCCCGATGCGATCCTCCCTTTCACGCTCCTCTGCGCCGACCCGTCGACGCTGAAGCTTTCGGAAAGAGACGTCTACGCGATCACGCATGCGGTTTTCTATGCGACGGACTTCGGTCTGGAAATTCCTTCCTGGCCGGCGAATTTCGGTCCGAACCGGGCAGTGGAGCTGATCGAGTCCCTCCTGGTGATCCACCGCCACCGCGGCAACGCCGATCTCGTGGCCGAACTGCTCTGCTCCCTCCTGTGCCTGGGCGTGGCGGAGTCGTCCGAGATCGATCGGGCCTGGAGGTTCCTGAGCGACGTCCAGGAGCCGAGCGGGGCCGTGAACGGCCCGGACGGCGTGGTGCACCCGACACTGGCGGAAGGCAGCCCCGACTATCGGGAGTGGGCGACCGCGTACCACACGACGATCGTGACGGCGCTGGCCTGTCTCCTCGCCCGCAGCCCGCTCGTCCCCCGGTCCGCCGCCCCGGCGTCCGTTCCGGCGGCGCCCCGCCCGCAAGTTCGGGAGGTCGTGCGGAGCGCGGTCGGCTGGCTTGCCGCTTCAGTCGCGGAGGGGCACGCCGAGGCCGCGCTCCCCGCGGCCGCGGCGGCCGCGGCCGGTGCCCGTTCCCTCGGCGAGCCGGACCTGGCCGGCCCTGCCGTGTCCGCCCTTGTCGCACGCCTCGGCGAGGCGGACGAGGAGATCTGGCGACGGCAGGGCGCCGACGTCGTCGGGGAGCTGGCGCGAGGAGCGCGGGCACTCGGGTCGGAGTGTCCGTCACTGGAACGGTTCCTCGCGGCCACGGCGGCCGCGCTGGCCGAGGTTCCGGCGGTTCCCGCGGCCGCGGCTCCAGGCGTGGCGGCTCTCGCCGACCTCGGTCATCTGGCCCCGGAGCGGGCAGCCGACCTCCTGCACGCCCTGGAACCGGTCGAGCCGCCGCTCGCCGTCGGTCGCGCGTCACTCGCCGCGGCGCAGCTGATCAGGACCACCGGCGACTCCCCCGAGCGGCTCGGCGGCACCTCCGGAGAACGACGGTCCTTGGCCGAACGCTTCGCGGCCGCCCTGCCGGAGGCGTACCGCGAGTACAACCTCGCCGAGGTCGCCGTCCTGGTGCGAGGGCTGGTGCTGCTCGGCTGGGGGGAGAACCGGCTGACGCGTGACGCGGTCTCGTTCCTGCTCTCCCAGCAGGCCCCGAACGGTGCCATCGGCTACGCCGCCTGCGATGACGAAGGCGAACGCACCGCCGCGCAGCTGGCCTGGACACGTAGTTGCACCGTGGCGCTCTCCAAGGTGCTCGCGGCGGACGTACGGCTCCAGCCGGTCGCCGCCGCTTGACCGACCTCGCCCGGCACGTGCGCGGTGGCCCGCCGGCGGCGCCCCGTACCACCACCGGCCCGCGGGCCGTCCGGTCGGTCTCGTCGGATCAGCGCGCGGCGCCGGGCAGGCGTCAGCCGAGGAAGCGGCCGTGCCGGGCGACCACGCGGCCGGCACGGACGACGACGTCGCGCGGGGGCAGGTCGACCACGATCTGCGGGAGGCATTCGCCGGGGAGCAGCATGAAGTCGGCCGGGGAGCCCGGCCGGAGGGTGGCGCGCGGGAGGTCGAGCAGGTCGGCGCCGCCGTCGGCGGCCAGGGCGAAGCAGTCGCTCAGCTCCTGGTCGGTGCGGGCGTCGGTGGTCCAGCCGAGCAGGTGGGCGCGGTGCAGCATGTCGGCGTTCCCGTAGGGGCTCCAGGAGTCGCGCACGCCGTCGGAGCCCAGACCGACACGCACGCCGTGCGACCGCAGTTCGCGGAACGGCAGCACCTGGTGGGCCGAGGGAGCGACGGTGGTTAGGCCGACGCCGGCCTGCGCCAGTTCGCCGGCGAGGTCCGCGAGCCGCTCGCCGGTGAGCTCCGGGACGCAGAAGGCGTGGCTGACCACGACCCGGCCGGCCAGGCCCGCGGCCCTGGTGCGCGCGAGGATGTCGCGCAGCGGGCCGAGGCCCCGCTCGCCGCGGTCGTGCAGGTGGACGTCCAGCCGCAGGCCGTGGCGTTCGGCCAGGTCGAAGACCAGGTCGAGCTGGGCGGGGCCCTCGCCGTCCGGTCCGCCGTCGAAGCCGGCGGGGTCGATCCCGCCGACCGCGTCGATCAGTCCGCTCGCCGCCGCCTCGGCCAGCAGCTGCGCCGCGCCGGGGGTGCGGCGGACGCCGTGCTGCGGGAACGCGACCAACTGGACGTCCAGCGCCGGGGCCAGCCGCTCGCGGGCCTCGGCCAGCCCGGTCACCCCGGCGAGTCCGTAGGCGGGGGCGACGTCCACGTGGGCCCGGACGGCACGCGTGCCGCAGGCGACGGCGTGGGCCAGCAGCCGGTGGGCGCGTGCGGCGAGCGGGGTGCGCTGATGGTGGTGGAGGTCGACGTCGCCCCGGACGTACTCGGGGAGCGAGCCGGCCGGGCGCCGGCTGTACCAGGGCTCGCCCCAGGCCGTCTTGTCCGGGTGGATGTGGGCGTCCACCAGGGTGGGCAGGGCGATCCGCCCCTCGCCCTCCACGACGAGCGGGTCCGCGCCGTCCGGCAGGCGCTCGGCCAGCAGGCCGTCGACGGCGAACAGGTCGACGGCGCGACCGGCGCCGTACGGGCGGACGTCGCGGAAGACGGTGGCGGTGGTGGTTCCGGGCATGGGACCGATTCTCCGGCAGCGGCGGGCTACGGGGGGTCAACCGATCGGATGATCCCGCCGTCCACCGACCGGTGGCGCCGAACGGGCCGGGCCGCCGATCCCGCGCCGGGGCCCGGTGGCGCAGGCTGGAGGCCATCAGCGGCCCGCCCGCCCCGGCCGCCGGCCCCTTCGTGGAGGAACCCCGATGACCGACCACCCCCTGTCACCGGCCGAACGGGCCGACGGGTCCGGGCAGGAGCAGCGGTGACCGCTCGGGCCGCCCTCGCCCGGGCCGCCGCAGGCGCGGCGACGGCCCTCGTGCTGCTCGCCGCCTGCAGGCCGGACCCGCCCGCACCCCCGGCCGCGCCGACCGCGCCCACACCCGGCGCACCCACGGCCGCCGCACCCACGGCCGGCGCACCCACGGCCGCCGCCGAACCGGAACCGGCCCCAGCGGCGCCCGCCGGCACCGCCACCGGGCCCGCCGACTCCCCGAACCGGCCGTCCCCCGTCCTCCTCGTCACCGACTTCGGCGCGGACACCGTCACGTTCGTCGACCCGAGCCGCACCGGCCGCGCTGCGGATCTGGGTTCCGTCCGGGTCGGCACCGCCCCGTACGCACTCGCCGTCGCCTCCGACGGCACCGCCTGGGTGGCCACCGCCGAGGGCGTCGCCGCCGTCGACACCCGGGCCCGCACCCGCACCGCCCTGATCCCGTACCGGACCCGCACCGGCCCCGTGACCACCGACGAGTACCGGGGCGGCGGCATGGGCCTCGCCCTCTCCCCGGACGGCAGCCGGGTATACGTCGGCGTCAACGTGCCCGGCGCGAACGGCACCCTGGAGGTCGTCGACACGGCGACCCGCACGGTCACCGAGGTCGCCCCGGTCGGCCGCCGCCCCTTCGACGTCGACGTCTCCGCCGACGGCCGCCGGGTCTACGTCACCGGCCACGACTCCTTCGACGTCACCGCGGTCGACACCACCACCTGGGACACCCGGCGCATCGAGGTCGCCCCGTACGGCACCGAGGGCGGCCTCGGCTCCTGGCTCAAGCCCCACTACACCGCCGTCCGCCCGACCGACGGCGCGCTGCTGCTGCCCTTCGAGGGCGAGCGCCTCGCCGTCGTCGACCCGTCCACCGGCCGCACCGTCATCGAGCCGATGACCGCCGACACCCACCAGCACGGCGCCACCGCGGCCCCCGACGGCACCCTCTACGTCGTCGGCACCGGGCCCGTCGACCCCTCCACCGACGCCGGACCCTCCCTCACCGTCCGCTCGCCCGACGGCACCGAACGCGTCCTCCCGCTCGACGGCCCGCACGAGACCGTCACCCTCTCCCCCGACGGCCGGACCGCCTACGTGGCCGGCGGCTTCACCCGTGAGGGCGGCTGGAACGGCCTCACCCTCGTCGACACCGCCACCGGCCGGACCACCCGCCTCCCGGTCGGCCGTCTGCCGCTCTCCGTCGCCGTCCTCCCGGAAGGGGCCGGCGGCTGACGACCGCCCGACTCCCCGCCGCCACTCCCGCCGCCGGCACGCACCGGGCCGTCAGCCGTGAGACTGCGGGGAGTCGGTGGGGAGTCGGTGGCTTCCGCCAGGAGGGCGCCGGCCGGACAGGCCGTTGCCGGGGTGATCGACATCTGTATCCTGTCGAGCTGTTCGACCGCGGCCGCGACTGCTGCGAGGCCATCCCGCAAACGCCGCCGTACGAGTCGAATTGACCATCAATCAGGGGGAAACAGCATGACAACGCAGATCACGACACCTGGATTCTCCGTCGGGTCGGTGCATTCGGCGGACGGCACGGTCATCAGCTACCGCAGCACGGGGTCGGGCGGCCCGGCACTGCTCGTGGTGCCCGGGGCGCTGTCGGTGGCCGAGGAGTTCGACGGGGTCGCCGCCGAGCTCGCCCGGCACTTCACCGTGCACACCGTCGAGCGGCGCGGCCGCGGGGCCAGCGGCCCGCAGGGTGACGGCTACGGCGTGGACGCCGAGTGCGCCGACATCGAGGCGGTACGCGCAGCGACCGGTGCGCGCCTGGTCTTCGCGCACAGCTTCGGCGCGTTCCTCACCCTGGAAGCCGCCCTGCGCGGGTCCGCCTTCGACCGGATCGCCCTCTACGAGCCCGGGGTCTCCATCGACGGCTCCGTCCCGATGGGCTGGGCGCCCGAGACCGAGCGGCTGCTGGCGCAGGGCGAGGACGCCGAGGCGTTCCTGACCTTCGTCCGCGGGATCAACCCCGAGACCTCCGGAAAGGCGCCGCGCTGGCTGCTGCGGATCATCCTCCGGTTCGTCATGAAGAAGCCGGAGCGGCTGCGCAAGCACGCCCTGCTCAGGGGCACGATCCGCGAGCACGCCGAGGCTGCCCGGCGGGACAACGAGTACCCGGAGTACGCCCGGCTCACCGCCCCCGTCCTGCTGATGGCCGGGAAGGACGACACCACGACGGGGGCGGGCCGCGCGGCCGTCCGCCTCGCCGAGGTCTTCACCACCTCCGAACTGGTCCGCTTCCCGAAGCTCGACCACTTCGGCCACGAGAAGGACCCGGTGGCCGTCGCCGCCGCCGTGAGCGCCTTCATCCTCGGCAACGGCCGGGGCGCGGCCCGCTAGTCCGCCGGTGTCCGCCGGAGCTCCCGGGGCTCCCGGAGGCTCCGGCGGAAAGCGAGGCCCACCCGTACGCCGGAGCAGGCCCGCGGCCGCTCGCGCGGCCGGCCGACCGGCCGGGTGCCCCGCGGGGACGGAGAGCTCAGGGCTACCCGACGGCGCTCCACGCGCCGAACGAGCCGTCCGCCCGCTGCCGGTTGTGGTGGAGGCGGCCGTCCGGGCCGAGCACCACCAGGTCCGTGAGGCCGTCGCGGTCGACGCCCGCGGCCGGTACCCCGACGACGAAGCCGCCCAGGTCCGTCCAGTCGCCGAACCGCCCGTCGCTCCCCTGGCGGTTGACGCTGAGCCCGCCTCCCCGGTTGCGTACGGCCACCACCGCGCGCCGCCCGGCGGCGGCGTCCGCGGACACGACGGCCGGCTCGCCGGTGCCGCCGTGGTCGGGCCCGCCGCCGACCGGCTCCGCCCCGGGCGTCCACCGGCCGTCGGCGGCGGCCTGGACGAGGCTCATCGTGCAGGAGTAGGCGTCGCCGCCGGACAACGGGTCGGTACCCGACACCTGCCGGTAGAACAGGGCCGGACGGCCGTCGGGCGTCGTGCCCGCGGTGACGCCGCCGGCCGGGGCGATGTCGGGGAAGTCACCGTCGAGGACGAGGGCGCCGTCGGGTCCGGGCTGGGACCAGTGCAGCACGCGCGGGCGTGAGGCGGCTCCCACGGTGACGGCGAACACCTCGATCCCGCCGTCCCGGGTGGTGACGGCCGTGGGCGCACCCTGGACCCCGGAACCCCCGAGGTCGGTCCAGTCGCCCCAGGCCCCGTCCGGTGCGCTCTGCTGCCGGGTGCTGATGCCGCCGCTCCGGTTGCGGACGAACATCCGCAGCCGTCCGTCGCCGCCGGCGGCCACGGCGGGCGTGCTCACCTGGAGGGCGGGGTTGGCGAGCTTCGAGGTCGGCGGGCCCGCGACGGTGTCGGGGCTTCCGTGGCCGTGCCAGACCCCGCCACCGGTGGTGCCCCGCGTGTAGGAGACGATCTCGCCGGTGTCCGAGCGCTGGCCGAAGACCTCCAGTGCGCCGTCCGGGTGGCGGGCCACCGTCACACCGGCCGCCAGCGGCCCCCCGGGACCGTCGTGCGCGACCGGGCCCCGCCACCGCTTGTCCGCGTCCTCGGCCCACTCCTGGAGCGAGCCGCTCTCCACCGCGAAGGCGTGCAGCGCGCCGGTCCCGTCGGCGGCCACCGCCTGGGTGGACCGCGGGGAACGCAGGTACTGCCTGGACTGCCAGCTCGCGTACGGGCTCACGGCGAAGGCCGCTCCGGTGGGGATGTTGGCGTCCCGCTCGGCGTAGGTGCCGAAGGTGGCGTGCTTGTCGGCGGTCTCCGTGGAGGAGAGGTCGGCCGGGGACGACCAGACGTTGTAGTCGCGGTAGTGCTCGACCACCACCCGGTGCCCCGCCGCCGTGTAGGCCGCGACGGCCGCGTCCGCGAACCACGCGGCGGAGATGTGGTCCGGGTGGTCGTGCTCCGCGTGGAAGTCCCACAGCGTCGGATCCGGTGCAGGGTCCTGCACCCGGACGAGCGTGGGGCTGTGGTCGGCCAGTACCGCGCGCAGCGTGTCGATCAGCCGGGCCCCGTCGTAGGCCTGCGGCCAGCGGGTGCCGGGCCCGTCCATGTCCAGCGTGGTGGTCTCGGCGGGCGTGGCGCTGTCCCGGGTCTCCCACAGTTGGCGCAGGGCGTTCCCGCCCAGGTAGGCCGAGTCCGCGTACTCGGGGAGGCTGAGGAAGACGAGCTGCACCGAACGGTCGGCCCTGAGGGTGAAGCGCTCGGCGACCGGGCCACCCGGCAGCGGCCGGTAGTTCTCCCGGTCCCAGCAGGCTGCGCCCGGGTCGCTCGCGCAGTCACCGGCCCCGGTCCCGGCCGCCTCGCCGACCATCCGGGCGTAGGCGAGCCGGATGCCGTCCTGCCGGTGGGCGGCGTAGGCCGCCCCGGCGCCCGCGGCGCCGCCGGTGATGTAGACGGTGGTCACCTGGAAGCCGGCCCGGATGCTGTCGGACAGGTCCGGGTTCATGAACAGCAGGTCGTCGTCCTGGTGCGCGACGATCTGGACGATCGCCGGCCGCCGGCCGTCGGCCTGTGCGGGCGGCGGAGACGGGTCCCTCGGCGCGGTGTGCGGTACGGGCGGGGCCGTCCACAGCTGCGACGCCGCGACGGCCAAGGCCACCGCGGCGGTCCTTGCCCGCCCCACCCTCTACCCCGATCCCTTGGAAACGCCGGATGCGTCCCGCCCCCGGGGCGTCGACTCGGAGGATTATCGCACTGGCGTGTGGGGGTGACGGACGCCGGCGGGCGGCAGCGGTCGGGCCACCCGGTCGCCGAGCAGCCGGAGCGCCGGGGTGCAGGTGCGGGCGCGGGCGTGCGGGCGCGCGTGCGGATGCGGGATGGCTCGGGGTACGGCCGGGACTCCCCCCGCCGGGCCGGTTACGGGCGCTGGTCCGGGAGCTCGAAGGGCGAGGGGACGGGGAAGTACTCGCGCAGGAAGCCGGTGACGGTCTGCTCCAGCTGTTCCGCCGGGAGGAGGTCGCGGGTGCCGTCCGCGAGGCAGAAGTAGTCCGCCCAGCGCTCCTGCTGCAGCTGTTCGAGCCGGGCGAGGTCGTCGGTGCTGTCGGTGACGAAGTAGCCGTCGTAGAGGTGTCCCTCCACGGTGCGGGCGGTCGCGTGGGCGTAGTGGATGGCCAGGGTGACCGGCGCGAGGTCGGTGGCCGCCCGGAACTCCGAACGGACGGTGCCCTCCAGCTGGGCCGCGAACCGCTCCGCGCTCTCGGCGAGCACACTGCGCAGCAGCGGGTGGGGGGCGTGCTTGAGGGTGCGGGGGTAGGTCCTGTCGACGGCGGCGGCGAGGGCTGCCCGGGTGTTCTTCTGGGCGGCGACGTAGACGGAGTCGTCGGGTGCGACGTCGCCGGGCGGGATGATCCGGTTGTCGGGGAAGTAGCGGGGCATGCCGTTGCCGAGGAAGAAGTCCTCGGGTGTGAGGGCACGGCCGAGGAAGACGTCGTCGTTGATGTAGAGGAAGTGCTCGGCGAGTCCGGGCAGGAGGTGCAGGCGGGTTTCGATGGCGTGGGAGTTGAAGACCCCGTCGACGCCGGTGCCGGCGAACAGGTCGCGGTGCGACACGACGGTCAGGCCCGGCCGGTCGGTGTCCAGCCAGTGCGGTACCTGGTCGTCGGTGACGAGGAAGATGCGACGGATCCACGGGGCGTGCGAGGCGAGGGCGCGCAGGCAGTACCTGAGTTCGTCGCGGTTGCGGAAGCGCTGGTCGGCGTCGCCCGCGATGCCGCTGGCGGCGACGCCGTCCTCGGGTGCGATGGGGGCGGCGGTGTGGGCGAGCCGGGCTCGGGCGGCGGCCCGGCGCTCCTGCCAGGCGGGGTCGGCGTCGTCGACCCAGGTGATCACGGCGTCGACGGGGAAGGCGACCTGGTCGGGCAGGGCGGTGGCGAAGACGTCGAGCAGCGGGTAGGCGGCGCCGGCGACGGTCGTGGTGGCGGTGGCCGCGAGGGAGGGCACCCACCAGCCGAACGGCGTCTCGCCTATCGAGGCGACCGCGCCGGGGGAAGGGGCCGCGGAGTCCCAGAACTCGATGTCGCAGCCGACCTCCGGACCGTACAGCAGGGAGCCGACCGCGGCCGGCCGGTAGAGGCGCACACCCTTCACCCGGTCCGCCGGCGGCGCCCCCTCGACCGCACCCTCGTCCTCCCGAGCGCGGTCCCCGTCCTGCTCCTCGCCCCGGCTCGGCTCCGGGGCGGCCGGGGGAGCCTCCAGCAGGGCGACCGCGGCGGGCAGCTGCTCCGCCAGAACGGTGCCGAGGGTCCGTCCGTGCTCCAGCAGGTCGGCGTAGACGGCCTGCCCGGCGAACGCCGCGGCGAGCGCCTCCAGCACCGCACCCCGGTCCCCCGGGGCGATCGCCAGACGGTGCCGCGGCTCCCGGTGCGGCACGAGACCGTACGCGACACCGGCCGCCCCCAGCGCCTGCGCCGCCTCCGCCAGGTTGCCGTCCCGACGCTCACCCGGCAGCAGCGTCCGACGCGCCTCGGCCAGACGGTCACGACACCGGACCACGCCGGTGAGCGAGCCGAGCAGCTCCTCCTCACGCACCGACCGCACCCGTCTCAGCCGCTCAGCCGGCGACGGAGGCTCGTCCCGCACGGCCTCCTCCGACACGGCCGACGCGGCCTGGGCGTCCTGCGACTCCTGCTCGGCCGACGGCTCCTGCCCGGACGCCGCGCCGTCGGGCAACCGGCCGCGGCGCGTCAGAGCGGTGAGCGGGCGCATCGCGGCGGAGAGACTCCCCAGACGGACGGACACAGGTACTCCAGAGGCTGGTCATGACGTGATCGGCGTCACTGGTCACATCGGGTCACTGGCGCCGCACGCGATCGTATGCGACCAAGAGAATTCTTAGTCAAATAATCGTAACGATATGGTGTCCATTCGGCGCGTCCCGGAACTTCTTCCGACGGTTTGCCTGCGATTGGGGCCCGACGGCCCGATTCGCACCCCACACCCGGCGGCCCGGGGCGGGGCCGTCTGCCCCCGCCCCCCGGCTCCCGGCTCCCGGCTCCCGGCTCCCGGCCGGGGACGGGTCGTGGTGGTGGTGGCACTGAACCACCGAATTGCTGCAGGAGCCCTACGCCGACAAGTCCCCCCTGACGGCTACCGCCCGGCGGTCGCCGCGGCGCGGGTGTCGCCCTGCCGGGGACCGGCAGTCCGCGCCGGGGCCGGAGCCTGAGACCGGAGCCGGGGACGGCCTCGCCGCGGGATCGGGGTGGTGACCGGCCTTCATGGGCCGGGCGGGGTGCGGCCCGGCGGGGCCGGGGTGGGAGTGAGGGTGGGGCGCGAGGTGGCGCGGGCGCGGGTCGTCACGGGCTCGGGTCGTCGGGGTTCCGGCTCCGGAGGGCCTGCTCGATGTCGGCCAGCGCGGAGCGCTGCTCCGCGGAGAGCCAGCGGGTGAAGTGGCGGTGCACGGCGGCCCGGTAGACGGGGGCGGCTTCGGCGTACGCCCTGCGGCCGGCCTCGGTGAGGACGACGTCGTCGCCGCGGCCGTCGAGTTCGCAGGGCCGGCGGCCGATCAGTCCGCGCCGCTCCATCCGCCCGAGCTGGCGGGAGAGGCGACTGTGGGCCCACCCCATCAGGGCGGTCACCTGGCCGACCCTGATGCAGTGTTCGGGGTCGTCGAGGCGCACCAGCGCGTCCAGGACGTCGTGGTCCGCTATGGAGAGGCCTCCGTCCCGCTCCAGGTCGCGTGCGATCGGGGCGTCGGCCAGGAGCTGGACGCGGCGGTAGGCGGCCCAGGCCCGGAGTCCGTCGTCGGGCGGCGGTGGAGTCATGCCAGGAGTCATGCCGCCAGAATACTCGTGACATGTAACCAGAATCCCCGTAGAGTCTTCGTTACACGTAACGAAGACTCTACGGGGAAGGGGTGGGCCCGATGCCGGCCGACCACCGCACTCTCAAGGCCAACGGTGTGGAGCTGAACGCCGAACTCTTCGGCGACCCCGGCGATCCCGCCGTCCTGCTGGTCCACGGCGCGGGCCACTGCCTGCTCAACTGGACCGACGGCTTCGTCGAACGGCTCGCCGCCGGCGGCCGGTACGTCATCCGCTACGACAGCCGCGACGCGGGCAGGTCGACGACCTACCCCGTGGGAGCCCCGCCCTACGGCCTGCCCGACCTGGTCGAGGACGCCGCCGCCCTGATCGGCGCGCTGGGGCCGGACACGGCGCACGTCGTCGGGATGTCGCAGGGCGCCGCGGTCGGACAGCTCCTGGCGATCCACCACCCGCACCGGGTCGCCACCCTCACGCTCGCCTCCTCCACGCCCGGCGGGCCCGGACACGACCAGGCGGACCTCCCACCGATGTCGGACCGGATCGCCTCCTTCTTCGAGCAGGAACAGGACGAGGTCGACTGGTCCGACCGCAGCGCCGCCGTCGACGCGCTCGTCGAGGGCGAGCGGCCCTTCGCGGCCGCCTCGCGCCCCTTCGACGAGGACGGCGTCCGGCGCCTGGCGGAGCTCGTCGTCGACCACGCGGACAGCATCGCCGCGCAGTCCACCAACCCCTACCTCCTCGACGCGGGCCCGCCCTGGAGGCACCGCCTCGGCGAGATCACCGCTCCGACACTGGTGTTCCACGGCACCGAGGACCCGCTGTTCCCCGTCGGGCACGGCCGCGCCCTCGCCGCCGAGATCCCCGGCGCCCGCTTCACCGCCCTGGAGCGGACCGGGCACGAGGTCTTCCCCCGCGAGCAGTGGGACAGCGTCGTCCCGGCGCTCCTCGCCCACACCGCCCCGGCCGCACGCTAGCGGGCCCGGCCCGCTCTGAACCGGTCCCGAACGGGACCGGTTCAGGACCGGACGCGCTCCCGGCCCTCGGACGCGGCGTCAGGCGCGGTGCCGGGTGCGGCGACGGACGCGGCGCCGGACTCCGCGTCGGACGTGGCGTCGACGGTGGCGACGGGCAGGACACCGGGAGGCGTGAGGGCGGCCGAGATCTCCGTGACGACGCGGGCGAAGGCCCGCACCCGGTGGTCGGCGTCGTCCCGGGTGCGCCACACCAGCCCGTGCTCCACGGGCGGAGCGTCCGCCACCCGGACGAAGCGGATGTCCGGGTGGCGGTACAGCACGTGCAACTGCCCGTCGCCCGGCACCATGGCGCGCCCGGCCGCGACCAGGGCCACCGCCTCGGCGTAGGTGGCGCACGGCTCGCCGTACCGGGCGATAGACCGCCCGCCGGGGGTCCACCGGGGCAGGTGGAAGTCGATCCAGTAGCCCGGGACGGTGTCCGCCACGTCGATGAACGTCTCGCCCGCGAGCTCCTCCAGCACCACCTCGCCCCGCTCCGCGAGGCGGTGCCCCGCGGCCAGGCCGATGTAGCGGGCCCCGCGGGTGACCACCGCCCCCACGGTCAGCTCCGGGTCCCGGACCGGCAGCGTGATCATCAGCAGGTCGGCGCTCCCGTCGTGCAACTGCGACGCGTGGTGGTGGAGCTGCGTCTCGACCACGCGCACCGAGCAGTGCGGGTTGTGCTGCTCGAAGAGCTCGCGGGCGGCGTGCACCACCCGCCCGCTCTGGGCGCCCATGAAGCCGACGGTGAGCGTGCCGGTGATGCCGCAGCCCGCGAGTTCGGCCCGGCGCAGCGCACGCCTGATCCCGTCCTGGAGCGGCAGAAGGTCGTCCCGCAGCCCGCGTCCGACGGCGGTCAGGGCGACCCGCCGGGTGCTGCGCTCGAACAGCGGGGCGCCGATGCGGCGCTCGATCTTCTTCACCGTCTTGCTGACCATGCCCGTGGTGACGTGCAGGCGCTCGGCCGTGCGGCCGAAGTGCAGTTCGTCGCAGAGCGTCAGAAAGAGCTCCATTTCGGCCCGTTCCATCGACCGGTCTCCCCCCTTGATTCATGACCCGGTGGACACGATCATGCCGCACTGTTGACGGTACGGCCCAAATGCAGCCGGGCGGCCCGCCACAGCGGTCGTTCGTTGAGGCGGTGGCAACAGTCCGTTGACCGATTGATCGTTGATCAACTTGTCGACCTCGGCGCATTGTTGACCCGACAAGCCGGGAGCCTGACCGGCGAGCCGCCCTGTGGACACCGGCCGGCCCGCGTCGCCCCGCGCACACGTGTCCCCCGACGAACAGAGGACAGACATGACCGGATTCTTCGCGCCGCTGACCGTGGGCAAGCTCGAACTCCCCAACCGGCTGGTGATGGCGCCGATGACCCGCAACCGCGTCCGGCCCGGCGGCCTGATCTCGGAACTGGCCGCCGACTACTACGCGCAGCGCGCCGGCGCGGGCCTGATCGTCTCCGAGGCCACCGGAGTCAGCGAGATCGCCCTCGGGTACGGCCTCACCCCCGGCCTGTACGCGGCGGAGCAGGTCCGGGCCTGGCGCCCGGTGACCGACGCCGTCCACGCGGCGGGCGGGCGGATCTTCGCCCAGCTCGTCCACTGCGGCCGGATCGGACACCCGAGCCTCTACTCGGACGGCGCGCTGCCGCTGGCCCCCTCGGCGATCGCCTCCGGGGAGCAGCTCTACACCCCCGACGGGATGCTCGACCACCCCACCCCCCGCGAGATGACCGCGCAGGACATCGCCCGAACCGTCGCCGACTTCGCCACTGCGGCCCGCAACGCCGTCGAGGCCGGCTTCGACGGCGTGGAACTGCACGGCGCCAACGGCTTCCTGCTGCACCAGTTCCTGGCGGACGGCACCAACCGGCGCACGGACGGGTACGGCGGCTCCCACGACGCGCGGATCCGGCTGACGCTGGAGGTCGTCGCGGCGGTCGCCGAGGCGGTCGGCCCGGAGCGGGTGGGCCTGCGGCTCTCCCCCGGCATCACGTTCAACGGCATGGCCGACGCCGAGAGCGACACCGCCGGGCTGTACACCGCCCTGGTCCGGGCGCTGGCGCCGACCCCGCTCGCCTACCTGCACGTCTTCGAGATCCTCAACCGGGACGTCACCCGGATCATCCGCGCCGAGTGGCCCGGCACGCTCGTCCTGTGCCCGCACCCCACGCCCGACTCCTTCCCGAGCACCCCGGAGACCGGGGCCCAGGCGCTGAGCGAGGGGGTGGCCGACGCCGTCGCGATGGCGGAGCAGTGGCTGGCCAACCCCGACCTGCCCGCCCGGATCAAGGCCGGCGGCCCGTACAACCCGGCCGACAAGGCCACCTTCTACGGCGGCGACCACCACGGCTACACCGACTACCCGACGCTGGCGCTCTGACGGACCGTCTGCCGCCCGTCGGCCGTCCGTCTGCTGCCCGGGCGGTTCCGGGCGGCGGGCGGACGGGCGGAGGACGGACGGGCGGAGGACGGACGGGCGGAGGACGGACGGGCGGAGGACGGACGGGCGGAGGACGGACGGGCGGAGGACGGACGGGCGGAGGACGGACGGGCGGAGGACGGAGGGCCGGCAGAAGCGGGCCGGACGGGCAGCCGACGAGTTCTCAGGGAGACGTCCGGTAACACGCGGCGGTCGCGGCGGCGCGCTCGCGCAGGGAGTCGCGCAACCACTGCGGGGCCAGGGCCTCCGCGCTGGTGGCGAGCTGCCACAGCGCCCATTCGGCGTGTCTCGGGTCCTGGAAGGTCACCTCCAGCCGCAGCCGGCCGTCCGCTTCGGCCTCCTCGCTAAGGACGGCCAGCGCGGTGTCCACCAGGTCCGCCCGCCGCGCCGGATCCATCCGTACCAGCACGGTGACCTGGTCGCCTCCGGTCCGGAACCGCGTGCTGCGCTCCTGCCACACCCGGTCCAGATCGACCCGGTCCGGTCGCTGAGCCGGTTCGGCGAGCTCCTCGGCGGCCAGGATCCGGGACAGCCGGTAGGTGCGGTCCGCGCCGGACCGCACGGCCAGCAGGTAGCCCTGGCCGCGTACGGTGACCAGGCCGATCGGGTCCACCGTGCGCCATTCCGGGGCCCGGTCCACGGCCGCGTAGCGGATGCGCAGCTTGTGTCCGGCGAACACCGCGCGCCGGACCTCGGCCACGACGGTGTCGGGCACCTCCTCCGCGGTCGGACGGCGCGCGAGGAGGTCGGTCTCCGGGTCGATGAGCAGCCGCTGGACCGCGCCGGCCGCGGTGGCCCGTTGGCTCTCGGGCAGCGCGTCGACCACCTTGCGCATGGCCGACGCGAGCGCCGCCCCCAGGCCGAACGCCTGTGCGCCGCGTCGTGACCCGGCGACCAGCAGGGCGAGTGCCTCGTCGTGGTTCAGTCCGGTGAGCTCGGTCTGGAAGCCGGGCAACAACGCGAACCCGCCGTGCCGACCGCGTTCGGCGTAGACCGGGACGCCCGCTGCGGACAGCGCCTCGATGTCCCGCAGCACGGTGCGGGTGGACACCTCCAGCTCGCCGGCCAGCGTGGTCGCCGACAGCCGGCCGTGCTGACGCAGCAGCAGGACGAGCGATACCAAGCGGTCGGCGCGCATGCCGAAACTCTACCGGGATACACGACACAGGGTGTCGTGATTCGTTGGGAGGCTCTTACCTGTCAGCACGACAGAGACCCTGTCACACACGAGAGGTGATCCACATGGCGCACTCCATCGTCAACCCCGACGGTCTGCACAACCCCGTCCCGTTCGGCTACAGCCACACCGTCGCCGTCCCCGCCGGCACGGAACTGGTGCTCGTCGCCGGCCAGTACGGATCCGGCCCGGACGGCGCGGTCGTCTCGGCCGACTTCACCGAGCAGGTGAAGCAGACGTTCCACAACATCGGCGTCGCGCTCGCCGCCCACGGGCTCGACCTCAGCCACGTCGTCCAGCTCAGGACGTATGTGGTGAACCACGACCTCGGCAAGCTCGGGCCGATCGCCGGGGCCGTGCAGGAGCACTGGGGCGCGAAGCCGCCCACGCAGACCCTCATCGGTGTCGCGAGCCTGGCCACGCCCGACGTGCTGTTCGAGGTCGAGGCCCTGGCCGCCCGCCCCTGACCGCCGCCCGGCGGCGGCCCGGCGGTGCGCCGCCGGCGCGCGCGGTCGAGCGGTGCCCCGCCCCGCTCGCTGCCACCAGGCCCAGCCCGGTGGACAGCGAGCGGCGGTGGTGCGCCGGCGGGTGCTCGACTCCGGTGGCGAACGCCTCCGGGTGTCCGATGCCCGCCTTTGCAGGGAGACCGGTGGTGGTGGCCGCCTCCCGGCCTTCGCCGCGGGCCGTCGCCGCGTCGGCCTGGCGGATCCCGTAGGGTCGGCCAATGGCGAAGTACTTCGACGTGCACCCGCAGTCCCCCCAGACCCGCACCATCAACACCGTGGCCGACAGCCTCCGTTCCGGAGCGCTGATCGCGTACCCGACCGACTCCTGTTTCGCCCTGGGCTGCCGCATGGGCAACCACGAGGGCCTCGACAGGATCCGGTCGATCCGGCGTCTCGACGACCGCCACCACTTCACCCTGATGTGTGAGAACTTCGCGCAGCTGGGGCAGTTCGTCCACATCGACAATGCCGTCTTCCGCGCAGTCAAGGCGGCGACGCCGGGCAGCTACACCTTCATCCTCCCCGCGACGAAGGAGGTCCCGCGCCGTCTGATGCACCCGAAGAAGAAGACGGTGGGGGTCAGGATCCCCGACCACGTCGTCACCCGGGCCCTGCTCGCCGAACTCGGCGAGCCCCTTCTCTCCAGCACCCTGCTCCTGCCCGGCGAGGACGAGCCGATGACCCAGGGGTGGGAGATCAAGGAGCGGCTCGACCACGTGCTGGACGCCGTGGTGGACTCCGGCGACTGCGGTACGGAACCGACGACGGTCGTCGACTTCTCCAGCGGCGCGGCGGAGATCGTCCGGCGCGGGGCCGGCGACCCCGCGCGTTTCGAGTGACGGCGCGGCCCCGGTCGGGCTGACGAAAGCCGTCAGGGTCGGGTGCCGCCGAGCCCGGCCTGCCCGGACCGCCCGAGGTGCGGGAGTGCGGGGACCTGGGGATGCCGCCGGAAGCCTGCATCCGGAGTCGACGGCCTCGGCTGCGGCGGACGAGGTCGGCGGCAGCCGGCGGCGGTGCGGCGGCGGCCCCCTCGGGACCGCGCTCTGCCGCCGCCCGGTCCCGGAGGTCGCGCGGGCAGCGGGGTGCGGCACGCCGCCGGCGGAGCCGCCCGAGTCACCGCCGTGGACGTAGGTCGCCCTCCGGCGTGACACCACTGCGGGCTCCGGCCTGCGGCGTGCCGCACGGCGGTCAGCCGAACAGGCCGGTGAGCCGGCGCCACACGGACGTGGGCAGGACGTCAGGGCGCCCCGCCCGCCCGCCTCCGGCCGTTCGGGCCGCGGCGAGTGCCGGCCCGTACGGTGCTCCGGCCGCCGTAGCGGACCGGTCGGCGCGGGCCGCCCCGGTCGGCAGCGCGCCCGCGGGCACGGCGACCGACGGCCGGGAAGAGGCGGGGGCAGGGGCGGGTTCGTGGGCGCGGACGGCCTCGGCGCGCACCAGCGCGCCCATCGCGGCATAGACATCGAATGGCATGACGGATCTCCTGCGGTCTGCGGAGTCGGACGGTGGTCGCGGCAGGCCGGGCGCCGACCCGATCCGCGGCGACACCGTCCGCGCGTCCCGGCACCTCCCGGCCGGGCACCGTCAGCAGCGCAGGACCACCTCACGGACGGACGCGGCGCCTTCACCGATCCGGGAGGGCCGTCCGCCGCACCCTCCGGGCGCCGAAGCCCCGGCACGGACGGCACGGTGGACGACGACGCCCGCCGACACGTCCGCCCGGTCGCGGCGGCGCCCGGAGGGTACGGGGCAGCCCTGCGGGTCGGGCGCGCCGGGCGGCACCACGGGGACGCCCTCACCTGCGGGCCACTCCTGGCCTGCCGCGCAGAGGCCGCCCGCCGCCCGCTCCGGGACGCCGGTGTCACCACCGCCGCCGAGCAGGGCGAGTGCGGCGCCCAGCAGCACCGCGACCACGAACCGGGCCGCGCAACGGCCGAGCCGGGTCGTACGCGCCATGGGGCATCCTCCAGGAATCCGCCCCCAGCCAACTCCCGGCCCGCCTTCGGCAACCTCCCGAAGCGCGCCCGCCTCACCCATCAGGGGACCTGGTTCACCCCGACGGCGTACGACCGGGACGTCCCACGGTCACTCTCCGTGCACGTCAGGGCCGGCCGGCCCCGTCCACGAGGCTCGGGCACGTCAGAAGGCCGGCGACCGGACCCTGTTGCCGGGGACGGCATGCCGGGCTGCCCGTGTGCCGTGGGGTCCCCCGAAGCCCGGTCTCCGGAGGACGCGCGTTCCCGTTCCGCGAAGCACCGGGTCGGAAGTCCGCCGGGGTGCCTGGGGCCCCGATCAGCCGGGTCGCGGCTCCCTGCACGGGACGTGGGTGGGCTTCGACCTCGTCCTGCTCCCGGCCGTGGCGTCCGTGGCGGCTACGGACACGGCTGCGGCTGCGGCTGCGGGAAGGTCGCGGGAGAGCGCCGTTCGCGAAGGTCTCGGCGCCGGACCGCTCCGGTCGGCGGGGTCGTCGGCCCGGGGCCGCTCAGTGGTGGAGCAGGTACCGATCGGGGCCGTCGGCGTGCGGGGCTTGCCGGAGGCGTTCGCCGTCGGCATCTCCGTCGTCGCCGTCGCCGTTGTCCGGTGCCCGGCCGTCCGCGCGGCGGTGGTCGTCGGGTCTCCCGGTGAGACCGTGGCGCTCCGCCAGCACACCCGCCTGGAAGCGGCTGTCTGCGCCCAGCGTGCTGTACAGGCCGGCGATGTGCCGCCGGCAGTTGCGCAGCGACAGGCCGAGCCGGCGGGCGATGGCCTCGTCCTTCAGCCCGTCCGCGAGCAGCCGCAGGATCGCGGTGCGCAGTTCGCCGGAGACCGCGCGGGCGGCGGCCGGTCCGCTGCGGAAGGCTTCGCCCCGGTGCCAGAGCGTCTCGAAGGCGTCGGCCAGGTGGGCCACCACCGAGGGGTCCGTCACCAGCACCAGTGCGTCGGGCCTGCCCCGTTCCGGCAGGAGAGCGCTCTCCCGGTCGATGACCAGCAGCGGGCCGTGGCTGTCCCCGGTGGTCCGCACCTCGGCGCCGGCCCGGGCCGCGGTGCGGGCCTGGCGCTGGGCGGGCAGGTGGAAGCGCGCCGGGTGCTGGTGGACGATCCGGGTGCGCAGCGCGGGGTCGGTGCGCGGCAGTTCGGCCAGGACGAGGTCGGCCAGTGCCGCCGCGGTCGGGTCTGCGCCGGGGCAGCACAGGAGGACCTCCCGGCGGGCCTGAAGCAGCCGGTCGCCGACGGTCGCGCGCACGGCTTCGGTGGCAAGCGCGGCCCCGGCGGCGGGCGCGGCTTCGGAGTCCGCCGGCGCGGGTGCGGCCGGGGCGGATACGGCCGGGGCGGCGGGCGCGGCGGTTCGCGGCAGCGCTCGGACCGCCGGTGGGGATGCGGGTGACGGTGGGCCTGCGGGTGGGGGTGCGGTGAACGGGGCCCGGGCGGTTCCGCGGTCGTTCATGGCGGCCCTCTCGGTGACGGTGACGGTGACGGTGGCGATGGCAGTGGCAGTGGCGATGGCGATGGCGGTCGACAGTCGGCGGTCGCGTCCGGTGAACGGTCGATCACCGGAGCAGCCGTTCGATAGTCGTCACAGTTTGCGAGGTCAGCCAAGCGGAGAGGGGGCCAGGAAGATGATGGCCGACTGAGGAGGGGTGGATGAATCCGGTGAATACGGACCCGATCCGGCCGTTGGGGCAGGAGGCCCTGCTCGATCGGGAAGCGCGGCTGGTCTACGAGTGGGCGGTGCGGCACCGGCGGGTCGAGCCGGCCGACCTGGCGCGGATGGCCGGTGAGCTCGGGCTCACCGAGGCACGCTGCCGTCGGGCCGTCGACCAGCTGGCCGCGCTGTGCCTGCTGATCCGGCGTCCGGAGGCCGAGCGGGGCTGCTTCGCCGTGGCCGGACCGGAGGCGGCCGCGGCGCGGTTGACCGGGCAGAAGGAGGCGCGGCTGCGCCTGTACGAGGCCGAACTGGGCCGCCGCCGGGCGGCGCTGGCCAGCCTGCGCGCCGAGGTGGCCTCGCTGGAGCCCGTGTACCGGTCACAGAGCGACCGGACGGACGACTCGGTCCGGTTGCTGGAGGAGGCGCAGGTGGTCCGCTCCGTGCTGGACTCCCTGGTCGGCGCGGCCGAGGAGGAGGTACTGGCCATCCAGCCCGGGGGCCGCCACCCGGGCCAGGCCCTGGCGGAAGCACTGCCCCGGGACCTGGCCCTGCTGGAACGGGGCGTGCAGGTGCGGAGCCTCTACCAGCACCCGACCCGGTTCGACCCGCCCACGCGCTCCTACGCGCAGGCGATCACCGCTGCGGGGGCGCAGATCCGCACCCGCGCCGAGGTGCCGGACCAGCTGGTCCTGGTGGACCGGGCCACGGCTTTCGTGCCGGCCCGGCTCGCCGCCGGCGGGGCGCTGCTCGTCCGCGAGCCGTCCCTGGTGGCGTACTTCGTCCGACTGTTCGAACACGAGTGGAGCCAGGCGCTCCCGTACGACACCGCGCCCACCGCGGCCCGCGCGCTCTCCCGCGAGGTCGAGGACGTGATCGCGGTGCTGCTCGCGGCCGGGGAGAAGGACGACGCGATCGCCCGACGGCTGGGCATGTCGACCCGCACCTGCCGGCGGCACATCGCCGAACTGCTGCAGCGCCTGGGCGCGCAGAGCCGGTTCCAGGCCGGCGTGCTGGCCGAGCGCGAGGGAGTGACCGTCCCGGTGGACGCCACGGCGTCGCCCTGAGCCGGGCCGGCCGCCGGGCCGGGTGGCGCGCGGGCGGGACGGAGGTGAGAGGACGGACGGTGCCGGGGACCGTGGCCGGTGGCCGGGGCCGGGCCGGGGCCGGGGTCAGCGGGCCGGGCCGGGGGCCGGGGTCAGCGGGCCGGGCCGGGGGCCGGGGTCAGCGGGCCAGGCCCGGCCCCGGGGCAGCAGCCGGGGCGTGGGTGACGGCGCGCCGGGCCGACGCCCCGGGACGGAACACGGGGCGGAACACGGGCGACTGCCCGCCGGACGGGCCGGCGGGCAGTCGCCTCGCAGTCAGCCGACCACTGCGCGGCCTCGGCCGGGGCAGCCGCCGTCAGGCGGGCGTCGGTACTGACGGGGCCCGCCGGGGCGGCCGAGCCGTCCCGGCGGACCCGAGCCCTCGCGGGGCCGGGACCTGCGACGTCAGGAAGCGTCCTCGTCCACGAGGTGGGTGTGGGTGAACTGGTGGAAGGAGCTGCTGAGGTAGCTGTACTTGGCGACGGCGAACGTGGTGTCGTTCTCGGTCTCCAGCGCCTGCAGAGCCAGGATCTGCGCCATGGTTCGGTTCCTTTCAGGTGGTGGTACCGGCCACCGGACGGTGGCCGGCGTGCTCCCGCCGGCGTCAGGGCCGGGGGAAGTCCGTGATGCCGGGCAGCGGCACCGGGCCGTGCACCGCCTCGTGCAGGACGGCCAGGATCCCGGCCGCGCCGGTGGCCAGGTCCGCCGAGAGCCGCATCGAGCGGCGGCCCGGGAACGCCAGGTGGCCCCGGTGGTTCATCACCTGCCACTCCAGCAGCCTCAGGTGGCGGTCGGCCCCGGCCCGGTTCCCGGTCCGCAACTGGTGCAGGGCCAACCCGGCCCGGCCCTCGAACAGGCCCGACGCCGCGACCAGCTCCGGGAGGCAGCCGCGCTCGGCGGCGGCCGCCGCCTCGGCGAACCGGGCCGGGAGGCGGTCCGGGCCGGTGCGGCGGGCCAGTTCGGCGATCACGCCGGCGGTGCCCACTCCGCCGGCGGCCAGGTACGGCAGCTTGCGGTGGTGGCGCTCCTCCAGCAGGAAGAGCATCCCGTCGGAGATGTCGGCCCCGTCCAGCTCGCGGCCCAGTGCCGCCTCGGCGGCCGCCAGCCAGCCGGGCTCCCCGGTGTGCCCGTGCAGCCGCAGGAACAGCGCGGCCTGTCCGCTCCAGCCGTCCAGCAGACCGCGCAGCCGCGACGCCCGCTCCTCCCGCGCCAGCTGGTGCCCGAGCGCCAGGGCGTGTTCGGCGAGCCGGTCCTCGCCGAGCGCACCGGCCAGGTCGAGCAGCCCGAGCGCGATTCCGGCGCGTCCCGAACCGAGACCCGGGTCGGCCGGCACCTCACCGGCGAGCAGCCGCTCGACCAGCGCGCCGGCCTCCTGGTACGCACCGAGGCGCGCCAGCGTCCAGGCGATGCCGGTCAGCCCGTCGTACAGTCCCGGCGGCAGGTCCCGCGCCGCGTTCGTACGGGCCAGCAGCCAGTCGGTGTGCCCGGGCGGGGCGGGGTGGCCGCAGGCCTGCAGCACGTGCAGCACTCCGGCCGCGCCGTAGGCCAGGCCCAGGCCGCCGTGGCCCGGTCCGAACTGCGCGATGTCGCCCGGGAAGAGACGGTCGTTGCGCTCCGGCGTCGCCATCGCGACGATGCCGGCGGCCAGCGAGTCCAGCACCGGGCGCCAGGCGGCGGTGTCCGCGGCCGGCTCCTGCGGCCAGGCCGGCGCCGGACCGGTTCCGGCGTCGGCCCCGTGGCGCTCGGTGGCACCCGGCGGGAGCTTCCCGCCGGCCGCCCGGTGCAGCGCCTCGGCGAGCTCGGCCCCGTACCCGGGCGGCACGGGGTAGCGCCGCTCGACCTCCCGGCCGGCCAGTTCGGCCTTGCCCGAGTCCAGTGGGAGCAGGATGTTCACCGGCAGGAAGAGGTAGAGCCGCAGCGCGGCGAGCGCGTACTCGTCGACCGCGGTGCCGCGCCGGGCCCGGGGCGAGACGAAGCCGGGCGTGCCCAGCGGAGGGGCGGCGGTGTCCTCGGTCGGGAAGGAGATCTCGAAGTCGACCAGCGCGCAGCGCCCGTCCGGCCGGACCAGCACGTTGTTGGGCTGCAGGTCGCCGAAGACCAGCCCGCGCGCGTGCAACGCCGCCAGCATGCCGGAGACCTGGTCGAGCACGTCGAGCGCCCAGGCGGTGTACTCGGCCAGCTCGGCCTCGCCCGGGTCGGGGTGGGCGAGCGGGCAGGTGCGGGTGAAGACCTCCTCCAGCCGCTCGCCCTCGATGTACTCCTCGACGAGGTAGTGGTGCTCCCAGACCTGCCGGTACTCGTACAGCGCGGGCACGAAGTCCAGCCCGGCCAGCGCCTCCAGCACCCGGCGCTCACTCAGCAGCCGCTGCACCGCGTCCCGGCGGGCGCCGTCCAGACCGGCGTGCGGCCGGGCCTCGCGCAACACCACCTGACGCCCGTCGCGCCGGTCGGTGGCCAGGTAGACCCCGCCGCCGTTGGAGAAGTGCAGCGCCCGGCTGACCTCGAACGGGAACTCGGTGGTCCCGGCCTCGGCCTCCCGCGCCGCGTCAGCGGCCAGTTGGCCCGCGACGACCTCCGGCACCGGTACCCAGTCCGGCACCGAGAAGACCGTGCCGCGGGTGTCGGGCACGAGTTCGCCGTCCGGCCCGAACATGGCCGGCACCCGCTCGCCCCGCGCGTCGGTGCAGTAGCGCTCGACGAACGAGCCGTAGCGCAGGTAGAGCGGACCGTCCCCGTAGCGCAGGTCGCTCAGCACGTACGGGCCCGCCACACCCTTGAGCAGGACGGACAGGTCGTCGAGCACCCGCGTCAGCCCGGCCTCGTCCTGCGGGTAGAGCGTGATCAGCTTGCCGCTGGAGCGGCGGTCGGCGTACTTGCTGTTCGCCGAGACCACGGTCGCCGGGCTGCGCAGGAACTTCCACGTCAGCTCGTGTTCCAGGCAGTACTCCAGGACCTGGTCGATCACCCGCCCGGCCTCGTCCAGCGCCGCCGAGACGTGCACCTTCCAGCCCTGGTCGGGCAGTTGCGCCCCCGGCGGCCTCAGGTGCACCCAGCCGCCGTGTGCCTGGCGCTGCCAGCCGGGCGGCAACGGGGCGGTGGCGGCGGCGAAGCGGTCCTCCGCGCGCTCGGCACGCACCGGCTCGTCGTAGAACAGCGGGTCGGCGAGGCAGTGGCGCTCGTAGAGGTCGTCCATGACGCCCGCCTCAGCCCGCGGTCCGCAGCCGGAGAGGCTGCTGCCGGCGGGGCTCCGGTCGGAGGGGCTGCGGTCGGAGGGCTCGCGCCCGGCACCCGTCCAGGTCCGGACCGGTGGCCGTCCGGATCTCGGATGTCGTCGTCAAGGGAACCCCCCGGATGCAGTGGACCCCGCCGACCGCGGGCTGCCATCGACCCTGCCAGCCCGGCCGCACGAGGTCGACAGATCCCATCCGCCACCTTCCTGCCAGACCGCTCCGGCCCCGGGACACACCCGCGTGACCGGCCCGGTCGGAGCCGGAGGCGGGCAGGGCGGGAGTCGGGCGAGGCGGAGGCGGGCAACGAGGCGGGCAACGGTGCGGGCCCGGAGTCGGGCAGGGCCGGAGGCGGGCCGGTGCACAGCGGTCCGAGCGCGCGCCGGCCACCGGGGCCGGCAGGCCCGGCACCCGCCGACCGGCTGCCCGCCCCCGGGGGCAGCCGCCCACCCACCGGGCGCAGCGGCCAGACTGGCGGCATGGACCTGCTCTCCCTTCGCTACTTCCAGGCCGTCGCCCGGCACGAGCACATCACCCGGGCCGCGGAGCAACTCCGGGTCGCCCAACCATCGTTGAGCCGGACCATCCTGCGCCTGGAGGCGGAACTCGGGCTGCCGCTGTTCGACCGCCGGGGCCGCCGGATCCGCCTCAACGAACGCGGCGCGGCCTTCCTACGCCGAGTCGACCGGGCGCTGGCCGAACTCGACGACGCCCGAAGGGAGATCGCCGACGCCGCCGGCGGGGGACCGGGCCGGGTGGCGGTGGTCGCCGAGACGCTCGTCCAACTGTCCGCGGTCCTGGTCGCCTTCCGTGAGCGGCGCCCCGGGGTGAGGGCACAACTGCTCCAGGCGCCGGTCGATGTGATGCGTCGTCATCTTCTGGCGGGGGAGGCCGACTTCGCGCTCGCCTCGCAGCCCCTCGCCGGACCGGGCCTGTCCTCCCTCGAACTGGTCCGCGAGGAGGTGCTGCTGGCCGTACCGCCCGGGCACCCGATCGCCGGCCGGGAATCCGTCACCGTACCCGAACTGGCCGCCGAGGAATTCGTCACCACCCGCACCGGACACTGGCAACGCACGCTGCTGGACGGCCTGTTCGCCCGCGAGGGGCTGGCTCCGCGCGTGGCCTGCGAGAGCGACGAGGCCGCCGCCACCCCGGAACTGGTCGCCGCCGGACTCGGTCTGGCCCTGATGCCCGCCGTCGCCCACCGCAGCCTCGTCGGACGCAGCCCGGTCGGGTGGCTGCGACTGGACGCCCAGGACTGCCACCGGACCTTGACCCTGGTCTGGCGCGAGGACGGCCATCTCTCCCCGGCCGCACTGGACTTCCGCCGCCTGGCCGTGGAGCAGCTCATGCCCGGGCACGCATGAGCACATGGCCGAACCGGTCGTGGAAGGCATGAAGGGGCCGCGGCTAGCGTCGACGGCGTCCACCGGTTCCCGACAGGGGAGAACGACGATGAGTCAGCAACGCACCGCCACCGCGGTCGACGGGTACGGCGGCGGCTACGTGGAGGTACTCCTCGGAGCACTGGCCGCCGACCCCGCACGCGAGGTCCTCACCACCGCCGAGGGCGTGCCGATCCGCGCGGACACGCTCCGCGACCGCGTGTACCGGCTCGCCGCCGAACTGGCCGACCGCGGGGTGGGGCGCGGCGACACCGTCGCCCTGCTCACCGGAAACACCGCCGAGGCCCTCGTCGCCCGCTACGCCGCCAACCTGGCGGGCGCCCGCGTGGTCGCCCTCTACGAGGGCATGAGCGCGCCCACCACGGCACACATCACGGCGAGCGTGGACGGCACCCTCCTGCTCGTCGACGACCGCCGGCACACCGCCGCCGGGGAACTCCTGCACCTCGGCGGCCTCCCCCCGGTCCTCTCCCTGGGGCCGAGCGATTTCGCCGAGGACGTCCTCTCCGCCGCCGAACGCCGCTCTCCGCACCCGATCGGCGGACTGTGCGGCCCGGACGACGACTGGTGCATCCGCCACACCGGCGGAACCACCGGCATCCCCAAGGGCATCCGGATGGCCCACGGCCCCTACCTGCGCAGCCTGCGGCTCGGCCGGCCCCTCGACGACGGCGCCCCGGCCCGCTACCTGGCCTGCACCGCACTCGCGCACCTCGCCGGCATCCTGACCGACGCGACACTCCTCCAGGGCGGCTCGGTCGTCCTGCGCCACGGCTTCGACCCCGGCGACGCGCTGGCCGCGATCGAGCGCGAGCGGATCACCGACACCTGGCTGCTGCCGCCCCTGCTCTACCAACTCCTCGACCACCCGGCCCTGGCCACCACCGACCTGTCCAGCCTGCGCCGGGTCTGCTACGGCGGCACCCCCGCCTCACCGGCCAGGATCCGCCGGGCGGCCGAGGTCCTGGGGCCGGTGCTCCACGGCTGGTACGGACAGGCGGAGACGCAGCACATCACCGAAGCGGGCCCCGGTGACCAGGACGTGATCGGCCACGACGGGCAGCTGACCGTCGGCCGGGCCTTCCCCGGGGTCGAGATCGCGATCCGGGCCGCCGACGGCACCACCGTCGCCCCGGGCCTGCGGGGCGAGGTGCAGGTGCGCTCGCCCTACACGATGGCCGGCTACTGGAAACAGCCCGAACTGACCGCCGAGGTCCTGCGCGACGGCTGGATCCACACCGGCGACATCGGCTACCTCGACGAGGCCGGCCACCTCTTCATCGTCGACCGGATCAAGGACATGATCGTCGTCACCGGCGGCCACGTCCACCCGTCGGAACTGGAGGAGCTCCTCCTCCAGCACCCCGCCGTCGCCCAGTGCGCGGTCTTCGGCGTCCGGGACGACGAGGCAGTGGAACACGTCCACGCCGCCGTGGTCCCCGCCCCCGGCCACCGGCCCACGCTGCAGGACGTCCGGCAGCACGTCATCACCCGCAAGGGCCGCCTCTACGCCCCCGAGGCCCTCCACCTCCTCCCCCACCTCCCGCTCACGGCAGCCGGCAAGCCGGACAAGAACCTCCTGCGCGCCCGGCTGGCCCGCCACCTCTGAGCTCGCCGACGAGCCCGCCGAACCCACCGAGCCCGCCCCCGGAGGACGGCACGGCCGCCCGGCACGAGGGCCCGCCGACGCCGCGGTGACGCCCCGGCGACAGGGCCGGGGCGTCACCGCGCACCCCTGGAAGGGACGGTGGCCGGCGGGCCGGTGAGCCCGGGCCCCGGCCGGGCGTCGTCGCCACCTAGACGACGCCGGCCGGGGCTGCCCCTCGTCGGCTACTCGTCGGCCACCTGTCGGGCTACTCGTCGGCTACTTGTCGGCTACTTGTCGTCCGGCTTCTTCCAGAGCACGTAGCTGACGTTCCAGATGTACTTCTGGCTCGTCCCGCCCCAGGCGGGCGTCCCGTAGCGTCCCTCGCCGCTGCGCACGCACCAGACGTCCTTGCCCACGTCACGGGACGGGGCGCTGTCGTACAGCTCGGTCGTCCACGACGCCTCCGGCAGCGAGCCGCAGCCCGCCAGGGTGGGCAGATCCGGCGAGGTCCAGCGTACCGGTGGTCACCGGTCAGCAGGTCGATGACGGTCGAGGGCGACACCCCGACGGTCGCGGTGAGGAAGGGGACCTGGCCGCCCTGGGCGTCCGTGACCACGATCGTCGAGTCGGTGCCGGGCTCGACCGTGATGGTGATCTTCCTGGGCTCGATGTCCTGGACGAACTTCCCGTTCATCGCCACGGTCAGCTTGTGACTCGTGGTGATCTTGAAAACACTGGTCTCGGACTTCCCGTCGATCGTCTGGTTGATCAGCAGGAGGATGGCGTCACCGGCCTCCCGCACCGACTTCTGCTCGTCCGCGAGCTTCGCGGAGAGCACGTCGACCCCCCACACGCCGACCAGCGCGATACCCGCCACCAGTGGATTGCCGCCCGCCTTCGTGGCCACCTGCACCAGCCCTCCGCGGACGACCTCCAGGACGATGGGCGTGATCGGACTCTGCGCCGCCCCCTTCACCACCGGATTCGCCTTCACCGAGCAACCCGCCACCGAGCAACCCGCCACCGCCAGCACGATCCCCAGGCCCACAGCTGCCGTCCTGCGCATGCCGCCCCCTCGTGATTACCCTCGACACCCGACGGCCGCTTCTTCCCCACGCCCCCGTCACAGCCGCCGATGATCTCTCTTTCCAGGCAACTCCGGTGACAAACAAGACATTTGACCACAGACGAGCCTCACACGCACCGTGCGTCGACGGAGGGCCGGCCCTGGCGGCAGAGCGGGGGCCGGAGCGGGAACGGGCACCGGGCCTGACACACCGCCCACGCACCCGCGACCGGCCGCCGGAGCCCGGACGGCGGTCGGCCGGGCGCGGCGCGGCGCGGCGGCGAGGGCCGGCGAGCTGCCTAACGTGGGCAGGGCAGTCGGACACCCCTCCCCCGTCTCGCAGAAAGGCTCCTCATGGCCGACAAGCCCTCCATCGTCCTGGTCCACGGTTTCTGGGGCGGCGCCGCCCACTGGTCCAAGGTCATCACCGAACTCCACCGCCGCGGCTTCCGCGACCTGCACGCCGTCGAGAACCCGCTGACCTCCCTGGCGGACGACGCCGAACGCACCCGCAAGATGATCCGCCAGGTCGACGGCCCCGTCGTGCTCGTCGGGCACTCGTACGGCGGCGCGGTCGTCACCGAGGCCGGCGACCTGCCGAACGTGGCCGCCCTGGTCTACGTCGCGGCGTTCGCACCGGACGCGGGCGAGAGCCCGGGTTCGATCAGCCAGGAGCTGCCGCCGGCGGCGTTCCCGAACATCGCCCCCGACTCGGACGGCTACCTGTGGGTGCGGCAGGACCGCTTCCACGAGAGCTTCGCGCAGGACCTCACACCCGACGAGGCGCTGGTGATGGCCGTGACGCAGAAGGCACCGCTCGCCTCCACCTTCGGTGACGCCGTCACCGCGCCCGCCTGGCGCAAGAAGCCGTCCTGGTACCAGGTGTCCGCCCAGGACCGCATGATCCACCCGGACAACGAACGCCGCATGGCCGAACGGCTCCAGCCCCGCAAGACGATCGAGCTGGACGCCTCGCACGCCTCCCTGGCCTCCCAGCCGGGCGCGGTCACCGACCTCATCGAGGCCGCCGCGAACGACGTGACCGGCCGGTAGCGGACACACCCGGTGCGGGGTCCCGCCCCGGCCCCGCACCGCACCACACGGCCTGGACCGGACCGGACCGGACCGGACCGGACCACAGGACCGGGCCCCACGACCGGTCCCGCCAGCACCCGCCGACCTTCGGGTCCTTGCGCCTCGGCCAAACCGCCGCCGCTTCCGGTGCCGATCGATGCATCGCCTGGAATCCGTTCACGTGTGCTTGGAGAAACACGTCCGACCCGCGATCACGGTCGAATTCGCACCCATCCCTGTGCTCGACGTCGGGGACACGTCAGAGGTCGCCGTCACACTGACCAACGCCGGCACATTCGCCGCCACGAACGTCGTGGTCCTCGGAAAGTCACCTCATACAAAGTCATTTGACGAAGCATCACGGAAACCTCTCTTGTCCGGAACGGAATCCGCGCTCGCCGTATCGCGGAACCGCCGGGTCGCGTTCAATGGTGTCGGGCCGAGACCCGCACGACCGTGCGGGGAACTCGGCCTCCCGCGGACCTCCCCGACCGGCCGTGGCGATTCGGCGACCCGGCGATCGAGAGGACACCCGCAGTGCGATCCACAGCGAAGACAGCGAACGTTCAAGCGAAGGACGGAACGACGCCCCGGAGGACGTTCCGGCTCCGGCTCGGCACCGCCCTGGCCGCGCTGATGGCATGCGCCGTGGCACCGGCGACGGCACAGGCCGCCCAGGGCACCCAGGCCGGGCCCGGCGACCCCGGGCGGCGCTGCTCCGCGGGCTACGTGGCACTCACCTTCGACGACGGTCCGACGGCGAGCACGCCCGCGTACCTGAAGGCGCTGCGCGACGCCGGAAACACCAGGGCCACCTTCTTCGTGACCGGCGACCTGGCGCAGGCACGCCCGGACGGGACCTCGCGGATCGCCGCGGAGGGCCACCGGATCGGCAACCACTCCTACACCCACGCCAACCTGGTCGAACTCGACGCACCCACCGCGTTCGCGGAACTGCGCGACACCAGCCGGCTCATCCGGTCACAGACCGGCCGGGCACCGACGCTCTTCCGCCCGCCGTTCGGCAGCACCGACGCACGGACCAGGCAGGACGCGTCCAGACTCGGGATGACCGAAGTCATCTGGACCGCCGACACCGTCGACTGGAGCGGCATCCCCACCGAGACCGTCGTCGCGAACGCGCTCACCGTGAAACCGGGCGGCATCGTCCTGCTCCACGACGGCCTGCCGACCACCCTCGCGGCGATCCCGAAGATCATCCAGGGGCTCGCCGAACGACGCCTGTGCGCGGGCCGGATCGTCTACTCGGCCGAACCGGTCGAGGCCTGGCCGGGGCTCACCTTCCACGCCAAGGCCGACCGCTGGTGACACGGCCGTCAGAACCCTCCGGCCGTACGGGCGCGACCGCCCGGACGGCCGGAGGCCTGGCACCCGGACCGCCCTGAACCGCACACCCCGACCGACGGCCCCTGTCAGGGCACCGCGCACCGCGCAGGAACGGCCGTCACAGGTCGGAGGCGTCGATCCAACAGACCGTCGCCACCAGATCGGGCGCCTTGCCGGTCGCTTCGGCCGCCAGAAGCGCCCAGTCCCGGCAGTCGGTCACGATCCGCGCCCAGGACGACCGGCGGTCGACGTCCCAGTCGATGCCCGGCGAGTGGCCCCCGAAGGCCCGCCCGTCGTGCTTGACCTGCCACACCTGGAAACCGAGCACCGCCTGATCGTGAGCGGCAAGGTCCTCGACGACCTCAGCGAGGTGAACCGTCGGCCAGGCCAGGCCCAGGCTCCCCGGCGGGACGCGCAGCGCAGCGGCCCGCGGCGGGATCACGACCTCACGCGCTCCGAGATCCGTCAGCGCCCAGCGAAGCGCCACTCCTTCACTGTCGTCAGGGGCCAGGCCTCGCTGCCGGAACGCTTCATGGGCCTGTTGGAGAGCCGGCACGGCAGAACGGATCCCCAGGTCCGCCAGGGCTTCGGCCGCCCACTGGCGGACGGTGGCGTTCGCGCTGCCCAGCAAACCGATCAGCACGTCTCCCGGCCGCGGATCCTTCAGCGCGGTGAAGACCTCGACGGCGCAGAGCTGCCCGAACACCCCCAGGTGGGGCACCGCCGCGATCAGCTCGTCCAGCACCTCCGGTCCCACGGCGGTCAGCGAATGCTGAGCCTCCTCTGCCACCACGCGCGAATCCGCACCGAGCTCGCCGACCCACCGGGCAATCCTGCCGTCCATGACCACGGAGTCTCGCTCATCCCGTCCACCACGACCAGGCAATAATCCGGGCACACCGGCGTCGGGGTGCCGGTGCCGACGCCGCCACGGGCGGATCCGTGCCGTTGCGCAGGTGCGCAACGCGGTGCCGCTCACCGGCGGAGCGCAGGTCAGGGTTTCAGACAGCGCGCCAAGGCCGGAGCTCGTCCGAGGCCCCGCTCCCGGCCTCCCCCAGGAGGTCCATGACCTGGAGCGGGTTGGCACCGACCTCCGCGGCGTAGAGGGTCACCACCTCTCGGAACCGCAGACTGCGGGGATCGTCCGCCTCGATCCCCGCCAGAAGCCCCTCGGAAGCCCCCAGCCGGGCGCTCACCCCCGCCAAGGAGTGGCCCTGGCGCGTGCGGAGCTCTCGCAGCAGTCGGCCGACACTCATCCCTTCCACGGGCGCGGTGAGCGGTTCCGGCACGGTGTTGTGCTCGGGCTCGGCCAGCGCCCACCGCCCCCACAGCCGCCGGGCGAGGACCAGGTTGTCCGGCGGGCACGTGTGCTTGTCGATCCTGGCCTCCGCAACGGCCTCGGCGGTGAGGTGGGTCGCCCCCACGAGCTTCGTGCCGTGCAGCGTCGCGCCGTCGAAGTTGGCCCTGCGCAGAACGGCGCCCTGGAGGTCCGCCTCGGTCAGATCGGTGTCCCGAAAGCTCACACGTTCGAGGAGGCACCTGGACAGCCGGACATGGCGCAGATCCCGGCCCCGGAAGGTCATGTAGGACAGGTCGGTGCCACTGAGGTCCGCAGACGTCCGCTCGGCGTGGGGCTCGCCCAACAGCTCGACGACGAAGTGGACGGTCTCGCGGCCCGCACGCACCCATCCCGTCGTCGACGGGTCGATCCGGCGAACGGACCTGACGTACCTGCAGAGCAGGTCGATCGCCATGCCCTGCATCTGCGGGAACTCACGCAGGAGTCTCCTCAGTTGAGAGAGGACCGAGCTCTCGTCCGCATCCGTGGTCACCACGTCCAGCTGCGCGATCACGGCGGCGACGTCCCCGATCCGCGGACTCCTCGGCGCCGGCCGGGGCTCGACCTCGAACTGCTCGGCGGGCAGCGGTGCCGTCAGCTCCTGGTACACCGAATGCAGTTGTTCCTCGGCCCTCAGCCGCTTCACCCTCTCCTCCTCGACGTCCCGCAGCGTCGCCTCCCAGCGCACGACCTGGTGCGCAACCGCCGCTTCGTGCTGCTCGACCAGGACCTGGCGCTCCACCGCCGCCGCCTCGACGGCGGCCCCCAGCTCGGCCTTCAACTCGTCGTAGCTGCGCCGGATGTGGTCCCGCTCCTGCTGGACGTGGGTGAGGTCCTCCTTCAACTCCCCTATCCTCGCGGCGAGGACGGCGCGTCGGTCCTCGTTGCGGCGCAGCGCCGTGGTGTCCAGCTCCGCCTGCTCCCGCAGGAGCTTGTTCTCCTCGTCGAGTGTGTCCCGCTCGGCGCGGGCCCGCTCCAGTTCGTCCCGCAGGTCCTCGACCAACTGCCGGAGGCCTTCGTACCGGTCGCCGAGGGCTTGGTGCTGCTCGCGGAGTTCGAGCAGGCGGGCCCGCGAGGGCTGCGTGACCCGGATCGCGTCCGTGTACAGCCGCAGCGTGTCGATCCGCAGGTCGTCGGTCAGCCGCGGCCCGCCGGCCCCGCCGTTCCCCCGGTCCTCCTCCAACGCCTCGAAGAACTCGTCGAGGAACTCCTCGGTCACACGGCGCGGGCGGTCCCGGGCGCCGCTCCTGCCGCCGCCGCGCATGTAGTGGGACAGTGTGCCGACATCGGGCTTGAGATGGGGCATGTCGTCGAGCGTCGAGCCGAGTCTTCTGGCCCTCACCCTCCCGATCGCCTCGCTGAACTCGCGCAGGCTCGTCCAACTGCTCCCCTCGTACAGCTCGCGGAGCCGTTCCATCAGCAGCCGGTCAGGACCTCGGACCTCCGTGTCTATCGGCTTGAGCTCGGCTTTCCGCCTTCTGCTCGGCAGGCCGTCGGCCACGTCCACCCCCAGGTCGGCGTTGCGCAGGTACGCAATGGTGACAGGCCGTCATCCGAACGGAAAAATCCGCTCGCTGCGCGTTCCGGCAACGGCCGCGCGTCGAGGAGTCTGGGACCGGCATCAGCCACTGCTGGTCGGAGGGTTCCCGTCCAGGGCCCGGAACCCGGTACCCGCCGCCCCGACCCGGACGTTGCCGAAAACCACTGCCGGCGGCCGACGCTTCCGTTCGAGGGAGCACGGCCACCGGTCGCGCCCCGCCGCGCCACGGCACCGGGGAGGGCGCAACCCGCTGAATCGTTCACATCCCGTCGGAGGCGGGCCCAGTACCCGCCGCCGAGCACCACAGGAGAAGACCCGCGATGACCATCCCGTTCGCCACCCGCTGCCTGATCGTCGGCATCGCGATCCTGCTCTCCGCCTTGCTCGGCGTGGCCGGTGGACTCCTCAGCCGCAGTGACGGCGCCACGATCCCCACCGCGATCTTCCAGGCCGGAAAGACCTTCACCGGATCGATGACCGTCTGCACGGGCATCCTCATCGCGCTGGGCCTGCTCCTCTGAGCGAAGGGCCGGACCAACGGTCCTGCCGTCCGGCATGCTCGAAGGCGCCGGGGGCCCGGCTCACGCCGGGCCCCTTGTGCTTTCCGGTCGACCGTCCGCCCGAGGTGTCCGTCAGGCGTCCAGCCTGGCGTACAGGCCCCGGCCCGAACGCCGGGCGCGGCCTGCCTTGGCCAGGCGCTCCAAGGCGGTGCGCACGGCGTTCACGCCCCCCGGTGTGCCGTCGATCCCGAGCGCGGCGACCACGTCCCGGGCCCGCAGGGCCTCTTCGGACTCCGACAGGACCTTGAGGATGCCCTCGGCGGTGGTGCCGGTGCGCCGTCGCGTGGACGCGGGCGCCTCCGGGGTGGCCTCGTCCTTCTGCGGTTCGACGGGCCGGTCCGTCTCCGGCTGCCCGGTGACCTCCTTCGCCGCGGTTCGCTTCGCGGCGCGGCGCGTCCGTGTGCCCGCGTCGGCAACCGTCTCCGTCTGCGTCTGCGTCTCCGTCACCGTCTCCGAAGCCGACGTCGCGACCGGCCGCTTCGCGGCGGCCTTGGCCGTGTTCCTTCGAGCACCGGCCTTCCTGGCCGCGGTCTTCTTGACGGCGCCCTTCACCTCCGCCGCCGCCTCCCCGGCCACGGTCTCCTCGGCCCCGGTCGCCTCGGCGGTGCTCTTCCCGGCCGTGGCCTTCTCCGCCGTCTTCCTGACGGCGGGCTTCCTGACAGCGGGCTTCCGAGCGGCGGGCTTCCTGGCCGCAGGCTTCCTCACGGCGGGCTTCGCGGCCGGGGCGCTGTTCGACACCGGTGCCGGGGTGGCGTCCGGCTCGGCCTCCGGCTCGGCTGCGGGGGCTTCGGCGAGTTGCTCGCGCTCGCCGGCCGCAGTGGGGACCTCCGCATCGGAGTCCTCGGGAACAGCAGCCTCCACCGCTTCCTGAAGAACCGGCGAACTCGGCAGCAGGCGCAGGCTCTCGATCGCGCCACGCAGGGCGTTCTCGTGGGCGACGGCCCTCGCCAACTCGGCCTCGAGTTCACGCCGACGTGTCTCGGCTTCGGGAAGCTCCCGTTCCAGCTGGGAGATGGTGTTGCTGAATCGACTGTCCGTCACGGCTTCTCGTTCCGTCCGTCCGCATGAGCGGGAGAGTGTTGCGACTGTCCCCCCTCCTACCACCGTTGGTGCTGTTTGAAGCGGAAGTGCGTTGTAGGAAAGGAATTTCGCCCGGCCCGACGGGAACCGCGGTGCGCCGACGCCACAACCATCGACATCGCTCCGTCCCGAACTCGCGCCCCCGTCAGCAGAATCCGCCGCGGTCAGGACGGCCTGACGCCCGGATGCGGATCGCCCGCCGGGGCCACGGGCCGCTCGCGGTCGAGGACACACAGGTTCAGGCGGTGCGGGCGCAGGACGGTGGTCAGCCGCACCGGGCGGTCGTCGGGCCGCCGGCCGGGCGGCGCGACCGGGTGCCAGCGGGCCAGGACGGTGGCCAGCGCGATGACCGCCTCGGCGCGGGCGTAGTCGGCTCCGAGGCACTGCCGCGGGCCGTTGGCGAACCCCGCGAACCCCCAACGTGGCAGCGCGGCGGCCCGCTCCGGCAGCCAGCGGTCGGGGTCGAAGCGGGCCGGGTCGGCGAAGATCTGCGGATTGTGGTGGGCGACGTACGGGCTGAGCAGCACCTGGCCCCCACGCGGCAGGGTGCGCCCGCCGAGCTCGGTCTCACGGGTGCACGTGCGCAGCAGGACCCAGCCGGGCGGATACAGCCGCAGCGCCTCGGTCAGCACCCGGTCGGTGCGGGGCAGGCGCGGCAGGTCGGTCCACCCGGCGGGGCGGCCGCCCGGCAGTGCCGCGTCGACCTCCGCCTGCACGGCGGCCAGGACTTCGGGGTGGGCCGTCAGCAGGCGCAGCGTCCAGGAGAGCTGCGACGCGGTCGTCTCGGTACCGGCCAGCAGCAGGGCGACGACCTGGTCGTGCACCTCGGTGTCGGACAGCGCCCGGCCGTCCTCGTCGCGGGCGGCGAGCAGCCCGGCCAGCAGGTCGGTGCGGCCCGGGCCGTGGGCCCGGTGGGTGCGCACCAGGTCCGCGACCGTCCGCTCCAGGGTGCGGAGCGCCGTCCGGTAGCCGGCGCCCGCGGGCAGCCGCATCACCCGCCGCAGGGCGCCGGCGAACGCGGTCTCGAAGGCGTGCTGCAGCCGGTCCGACAGCACGTCCGGGGCCTCGGTGCCGAGCAGGGTGCGGGTCACCACCCGCAGGGTGAACCGGTAGCAGGCGGGGAAGACGTCCACCACCTCGCCGTGCCGCCAGGAGCCGGCCAGCAGCGCCGCCTCCCTGGTCATCACCTCGGCGTAGGCGGCCAGCCGGTCGGGCCGGAACTCCGGTTGCAGCATGCGCCGTTGGCGCCGGTGCTCGGCATGGGCACAGGTGGCCAGCCCGTTGCCGAGGATCTCACGGAACCGCCCGTAGACCGGTCCGCCCTTGTCGAAGGTGCGGTCGTCGGCGTACACCTGCCGGAGCAGTTCCGGGTGGCAGGGCGCCACCATCCGGTAGGGCCCCAGCCGGATCTCCACCAAGTCCCCGTACCGGTGCAGCCGCGCCAGGAACCGCGCCGGATCCCGGACCAGCGCGGGCAGGTGACCGAGCACCGGCACCGCCCCCGGCGGGCTTCCGTGCACATAGGCCGCGGGCGCGGCGCCCCGCGCCGACGAGGAGGTCGAGGACACACCAGCAGGGTAGGCGCACCGGAGAGGGGCGGACAACAGGCACGGACCCGGTTCACCCGGCCGACGGCCCTCGCCCCTTCGAGCGCCTCCACCACGGAAGCTGACCCACATGCTGGGGCACCTCTCGGACGGCGCTGCGCCACCCCGCGGCCGTGGCCACCGTTCGCGGGCCGGCGTGCGGTTGCTTCGCTCAGCCGTCACCGAGGGGCCATCCGCGGCTTCACGGGGCTCGGGCTCGGGCTCGGGTTCGGGTTCGGGCTCGGGTTCGGGTTCGGGCTCGGGCTCGGGCTCGGGTTCGGGCTCGGGGGGATTCGAGCCGGAGACAACGCCCTTCACCTCGCCGTCGGCTGCTCGGAGGAGAGTCCCGTTCTCAGGGGGCGGCGAACAGGCCGGGGAAGGCCGGGGCCAGCCACGGCCGGCGGCCCCAGGCGAACACCCTGCCCCGGGCGAGGGCGCCGGTGGCGCTGTAGCGGCCCAGCGCGATGAGGAGGAACGCCACCGGCTCGGTGAGGATCGTGCAGTCCGGGCGGCGCGGCGGCTCCTGGCTAACCACGGCGGAGCCGTCCGTGAAGGTCACCGCGAACCCGCCCAGTCCGCGGACCCGCAGCCGGTAGCAGGCGCTGTGGCCGGCCGCGGCACGGGCGTCCGTCACCCGGGGCATGGCCGTCCGCAGGAACGGCATCGTCAGCGCGACGCGGTCCCGGTTGATCGGGTGGGGCTTCCCGAGGGCGACGGCGATGTCGTAGAGGTGCCCCAGCATGTGGGTCAGCAGGTAGGCGCCGAGGGTGTCCAGGTCCATCGGGCCGAGCGGGGTCGACACCGGCTCGGTGCCTGCGCGCGAGCCGGCTGCAACTGTGAACTCCCGTGCCTGCCGGGCGATTTCCTCGGCGAGCACCGCGGGATCCCGCTCCGGCCGCTCCGCCAGCGAGGCCGCGTTCGCCGCGGCCAGCGAGCCCGGAGTGCCGTCCCCGTACGGCCGTTCGCGGCCGGCGGCCAGTGCGGCCATCAGCTCGTTCGCCATCGCCAGGTGGGCGGCGGCCTCGGCGACCGTCCACTCGGCGCCGGGTATCGGGGTGTCGCCGCGGCAGCCGGAGAGCAGCGCGACGGCCTCGTCACCGACCGCGGTGACCGCCTCGAAGAGCACGGCGCGCGCGGAATTCGGAGAGTGCGGGGGAAACGGGAGGGTCATGGTGGTGAAGAGTGGCCGACTACCGCACCGCTGTCCAGACCCGCGAGGCGGTCGGAATGCCGCACGGCCGCGGGCCCCGTCCGGGCCGTGCAGCCATCCGGGTGAGCTGCGGCATGAGTGCCACGTCGGGCGGGAACTCCAGCCCTTCCAACGACCGACCACCGCAGAGAAGAGGACCCGCATGGGCAGCCAGGACCAGCACCGGACGAACGAGCACGCCGAAGCCCACCGGACCGCACCCGGTACACCCGCACCCCAGGACCCCGCGCCGACGGCGCCGACCACCGACCAGGCCCAACAGGCGTCCCACACCGCCCCCACGAGCCCCGGCACCTGACACACCGGCACCTGATACATCGTCAACACCGGTGCATGAAGCGACGGACCACGACAGCCCGCCCCCGGGCCGCAGCAGGCCAACGGTGGCCGCAGCCCCGGCAACAGCGGCCCGGGTCGCAGGAGGCGACCGCGGACCGCCCCGGGGCGCGCGTCGTGCGGCACCGCGAGCGGCGGGAGCGCGACGGCCGGCGGGCGGCGGGCCGAGCGGCCCGAGCGGCGCAACCGGCTTCAACCAGCGCCCTGTTCAGGCGGCGCGGCAGAGGGCCGCGGGGTCGGTCGGGGTGGTGGTGCGGGCCAGGGTCGCCGGCACGGGGTGGACGGTCGGGACCGTGTCTGCGGCCCGGGAGCGGTCGCGTGCGAAGACGACCAGGCGCAGGACCGCGAACCGTGCGACGCCGGTGAGCGCGGAGGCGGAGAGGTAGACGGTCTGCGCGAGCATCGCGCCGGGCTCGGCCGTCAGTTGCCGGAGGACGAGCATCGCCAGGCAGGTCACGGCGTACGCCGCCGCCGCCGAGCCGGCCGACTGCAGGTGCTGGCGCCGGGTCGCGCGCCCGCCCGCGCCGAAGGTGAAGCGGGCGTGCAACTCGGTGGCAAGGAGCGTGGAGACCACGGTGGTCAGGGCGTTCGCCAGGACCCAGGGCATCCAGGACGCGAGACCCGTCACGGCGAAGCTGGAGGCGAGCCCCACCCCGCCGCCGCAGACGACGAAGCGGGCGAAGGCCGCCAAGGCTCCGGGCGCCGCCTGCTCCCGGTTCTGTGCTGTCTCCATGACCCGCCCCCTGTGATGACCCACCCCGTGCAACGCGCGCCGGTCCGCCCACGAGACCGCGGGAGGCATCGCCCCCGTGGTCTCCGCGACTCGCCAGCGCCGTTTCTGACAATGGAAACGCTACGTTGCCTTCATGAATGGCGCAACATGGTAGTTGCACAGAATCATCATTGATGCAGCTCAACGCCTTGATTTCGTTGCAAAGAGTCGACGATCGAATGCAATGCGAGCTTGGAAATCGTTGCAACGGATTGTCTGTGAACGCTATGCCACGAGGAGCTGCGGAGCGGCCGTCGGACCGGGCGCTCACCGGCCCCGGAAACGGCGGAACCCGCCTGGGCCGCGTGGCCCAGGCGGGGAAGGTGACAACTGCGCGTCGGCCGGGACCGCGGGGGCGGTAGGCGGGCGGGCCCCGGCGAGCGCGCGAGCGTCCGGCCTCGGATGAGGGGTGAGGGGTGAGGAGTGAGGAGTGAGGAGTGAGGGGCGCGGCTCAGCCGAAGTCGGGGATCGGGTGGTCCGGGGCGAGCGCGGCCGCGATCCGCTGGGTGACCACCTGCGCGGTGTGGCCGTCCGGGGTGGTGCGGCCCTTGGTGGTGGACACGGCGATGGACAGGTGCTCGCACGGGAGGTAGGCCTGGGAGGCGGCGTAGCCGAAGAACAGCGGGTGCTGGGCGACCCAGTCGCCCAGGACGAGCAGGCCCATCCCGTAGTGGGTGGCTTCGGTGTTCGGAATGCAGACCTTCTCCGGGCACTTGCCGGTCGGCGTGCCCAGGCCCACCGTCCCGGGGTTCAGCAGCTCCCGATAGGAGGACGGCGAGAGCAGTTCGCCCGAGCCGATGCCGGCGGCCGAACGGGCCAGGTCGCAGATGTCGGTGGTCTGCACCGCGCCGGGAGCGGTCGTCCACGAGGGGTTCCAGAAGGTGGACTCCTCGTACGTCCCGCGTTCGGCGGTGAAGGCGTGCAGTACGGGCGTGGGGATGTCGGGCGTGGAGCTGTTGCGGGTCTCGTGCAGTCCGAGCGGGTCGGTGACCTTCTGCCGGAGCAGGACGTCCAGCGGCTCCCCCGTGATCTTCTCCAGGGCGGCGCCGAGGAGGACGAAGTTGGCGTGCGAGTAGCTCCAGTTGGTGCCCGGCTCGTACCAGGGCGACCGGCCGGTGGAGATGGCCACCAGTTCCTCGGCCGTCCACTGGCGGAACGGGTCCGCGTAGACGGTGTCGGAGAAGCCCGGGCTGGTGACGTAGTCGACGAGGCCGGTGGTGGAGTCGGCGAGCATGCGCAGGGTGGTCCGGTCGCCGTCCCGGAGGTCGGGCAGCCAGCGCGCGACGGGGTCGTCGAGGCCGACCGTGCCCTCGTCGACCAGCCGCAGCAGCGCCGTGCCCATGTAGCTGATCGCCACGTTGCCGTTGCGGAAGTGCATGGCGGGGTCGGCCGGGACGCCGGTCATCGACTCTCCGAGCGCGGCCGTGACGACCTCGCGGCCCTCGGCGCTGACCCGCAGGATGACCGACTTCAGGTCCAGCTCCGCCTTCGCCTCCTCCGCGATCCGCAGGACGTCGCGTGCGGGGCCGCTGTCGGGCACCCGGGAACCGACACAGGGGTGGCGGCCGTCGCCGCCACCCGCCGTGCCCCCGGCGGCCGCTCCGCCGACGGCTGTCGCAGGAACGCCGAGGGCGACGAGCGCGGTGACCGAGGCCACGCACAGCAGGGACGTCGAACGGGTGGGTCTGAGTCTCATGTCCGCACTATCGGCCGCGGACGCCCGGGAGGCGGCCCGCCGGGAACCCGACCCTCGCGAGGTTCCCCCGTTGGGCCCCACGGGGGAAAGGGAGACCGCGGTCGCCTTCGTCCGCAGGACGCCCGGCGCCCAGCACCTGGGGCCCAGCACCTGGGGCCCGGGTGCCCACACGCGGCACGCCTGCGCGTCGGGTGCCGGGACGACCGCCGGTCCGTCGCGGTACGGGCGGGCAGGGCTTGCCCCGCCCGCCGGACACCCGGCGCGTCCTGTCGTGCCGCCGGTTAGACCGGCGGAACGACAGGACGCTGCGCCGTCCGTTCGCACGGGTACGGTCCGTCCGGCGGTCCCTCGTGGCACCGACGCCCGCGCCCGGACCGCTCCCCACCCTCCGCGTCAGCGCATTCCCGAGGAGCGAGCACCATGCCGCAGCATTCCAACCCGACGGTCGCCCAGGTGACCATGACGCTGGCCGCCCTGGCCGACACGGCCGCCACGCCGCGCCCGTCCGGGGAGAGCCTCCAACAGCAGTCGACCCGAATCCTCCGGGGCATCACGGCGCAACTGGAGATTGCGCAGCTCGCCACGGGAGGCACCTGGGAGCTCGCGTGGCTGGCGTTGAGCCCGGACAACGCCAACATGGCGTACATCGCCCGCAACACCGACGGCTCCAACGAGTTCGCCGTGGTCGTGCGCGGGACGACCCCCAGCCTGGCCGACATCCTGGAGGACCTGGACGTCGGCACGGTCGTCCCCTTCGCCGCCGGCGGATCGCCGGAGCCCGTCGCCGTCTCGAAGGGGGCCATGGACGCCTTCACCCAGATCGCCGGCGCACGCTCGATCATCTCGCCGGCGGAGGCGCGCGCCGCCGGGGAACCCGCGCCGGAGGCCGGCTTCCCCGCTCCGGGCACCGTGCTCCTGGGGGCGCTCGCGGACCTCCTGGAGTCGGTGCCGGCCTTCCCGCAGCCGACCGTCTACGTGACCGGCCACAGTCTGGGCGGCTGCATCGCCACCATGCTCGCGCCCTACCTCCGGGCAAGGCTCTCCACGGGACCGCTCGGACCGGCGTTCGCGCTGGTCACCCACGCCGCTCCGACCGCCGGTCTGCAGGGCTTCGCGGACTACGTCGACTCCCTTCCGTGGCTGGTGCAGGAGCGCCACGTCAACGCCTTCGACCTGGTGCCGCTCGCCTGGGCCGACCTCACCGACGCCGACAGCTGGTACCCGAGCCCGGGACCCGCCGCGACGGACGAGGTGACGGGCCTTCTCGCGGTGATCGCCCGCCGCACGAACGGCAACACCTACGTCCAGCCCGGCACGGCCTCGCTGGAGAACCCCGACTACACCGTCCTGGCGAAGAACCTCACCAACCACACCACTGCGGACTTCCTCGGCCAGGTCTCGTTCCAGCACGCCAACTCGACCTACCTGAGCCTGCTGGGGGCGCCCGCGGTCCCCGCCGGCCCGGTGGTGACGGAGATCGAACCGACCTTCGGTGACGGGAACGAGCCCCTGGTCATCCGCGGCAGCGGATTCACCGCGGACAGCGTGGTCGACTTCGGCACCCTGCCCGCCCACCGGTTCTCCGTCGACTCCGACACGCAGATCACCGCCGCCGTACCGTACGGGATCGGCATCGTCGACGTGCGGGTCACCAACATGTTCGGCACCTCTCCGGCCGTCCCGCTGGGGCAGTTCGCCTTCGGCGGCCCCGCGCCCGTGGTGGTCAGCGCCGTCAGCCCGACCAGTGGGAGGGCCCTCAGCCAGGTCACGATCACCGGCTCGGGGTTCACCGCCGCCGCCACCGTGCAGTTCAAGGAGACGGCGGCCAAGATCCTTTCCCAGTCACCCACCCAGCTCACGGTGGTCGTACCGGTGCGGTTCGACGACCGTCAGACGGTCGACATCACCGTGACGTCCGGCGTGGCGACCTCTCCCACCAGCCCCGCCGACGAGTTCACCTACACCGGGCTGTGACGCGCGCTGCACGACCGGCCGGTGACCGGCCCGGGCGCAGCCGTAGAGTCCAGCGGTTCGGGCCGTGACCGTAAATCCTTCGGCTCAGGCCGGTGAGCAACTGTCATTTCTCCGGGCCCGAACCGAAGGATTTCCCGTCACCATGAACGCAACCGCAAGCGAAACCGCGACCGCCCGTGCCCACCGGCAGACCGGCAGGCCCACGGGCCCGAAGTGACGGAGGAACGGATGCCGGACAGGCGGCCGATCGCCGGGGGCATCACCCTGGTCTCCTCCATCGAGAGCACGGTGCTGTCGATCGACGAACCGGGACACCACGATCCTTGGGGCGCACGACGTCCGGGCTCGCGCCCGTCCCTCCCCCCGTCCCCGTCCCCGGGAGCGAGCTGCCGTGACGATCGATCCGTCCCGGCGGCGGTGACCGCGTGCGGCGGGTCTCGGCCATGACTTGCCGTGCCCGGTTGGGCGGGGAACGCGGGCGGGAAGGCTGCCCTGTGACCGCTTCGTCGTGGTGGGGAGTGTCGTAGTGCGCAGAGGTGTGGGTACGACCGCTCAGAAGGGGCACCCGTTCGGTCGCCGGCCTGCCGGCGGGTTGGCCGACGTGCTGTGGGACTGGTCGAAGTCCGGCACCCGCAACGCGGTGCGCAACCGGCTGCTGCGGCGACTGCCAGGCGTCGGTTCCGCGGCGGCGTACCGGTTCGGGCTGGTCGAACGGCCGCACTACGCCTACGGGGTGCGCCGGGCCACCGAGTCGGCCGCGCGGCTGGGACACCCGGGCGTCACGGTGGTCGAGTTCGGGGTGGCCGGGGGAAACGGACTGCTGGCCCTCGCCGAGCACGCCCGGTACTACGCCGCCGCCACCGGTGTGGCGGTGCGGGTGGTCGGCTTCGACGGCGGCGCGGGACTGCCCCCTGCCAAGGACCCCCGCGACATGCCCTACCTGTTCGCTCCCGGCTTCTACACCATGGACCACGACCGGCTGCGCGCCCGCCTGGGCTCGTCCGAGCTGGTGATCGGCGACCTCGCCCGAACCCTGCCCCACTACCTCGACACCCACGCCGACGTGCTGCGCGACCATCCGGTCGGCTTCGTCTCCCTCGACCTGGACTACTACTCCTCGACGGCGACCGCCCTCGACCTGTTCCGGGCCCCGGGGCACGGGCACCTCCTGCCCCGGGTCACGCTCTACCTCGACGACCTGCCGGGAACCATCGAGCAGATCGGCGAGGCCGCCGCGATCGCCGACTTCAACGCCGCCCACCCGGACCGGCCGATCGGACGGGTCCTGGGCCTGCGCGCGTTCACGCCGTTCGACCCGCCGTGGGCCGACCAGATCCACGCCCACCACCGGCTGGACCACCCGGACTACGCACGCCTGGAAGCCGGCGCCACCGGCGACCAGCTCCCCCTCGCCCCCGCCCGGCGACCGCGCGGACGCTGACCCGGCACCGGAGCGGCAGCAGCGGACGGCAGGCCCGGCAGGCAAGCCGGGCGGACAGGACGGGGCGGACAGCACCGAGAGGGCAGGACGGGCCGGGACCGGACGGCAGCGGCCGCCGGTCCGGCTCGGCCCGCTACTCCACCCGGTTCCAGCCACCCTGGCACTGCCACAACGGCTCGTCCGGAGAGGCCGGCGCCACCTCGTCCGCGTAGGCGTACGCGCCGTCGACGACGGCGAGCAGGAACGCCGAGAATCCGCCGTCGAAGCGATCCCACTCCTCCAGGCTCCGGAAGAAGGCCACCACCGGCCAGGACTCCGGATCGTCACCCTCCGTCAGCCAGAAGAACCGGTCCGCGTTCAGATTGGACCCCCAGGAGAGAAGTCCCCCGGGCTCGGGGTGAACGGGGTACGGGCATTCCGGGTCGGCGGCCAGCTCGGCGGCGATCCCCTCCGTCGTCAGCCGGACGAAGCCGGGGAAGCCGACGATCGGCCCGCCGTCGTAGGAGCGCAAGGTCGGAATCGTCACCGACAGCTCGCCGTTGATCCGAACGCATCCGTATCGGTCGACGAACTCCCTGTAGTCCGTGGGGAAGGCGAAGCCGACCTCCGCGGCGGAGCGCTCCCACGGTACGGCCGCCGGCTGCTGCGGCGGCGCGCCGAGGATCCGGGCCAGGCGGTCGTTCTCCGTATTCATCTTCCGTCCGCTCCTCGTGCTGCCCGGGTCGGCCTCGCCCGTGCCACGACCGCAGGCACGATGTGGAGGCGGTGGTGCGGCAGCGCGTTGCCGTGGTCGGTCACGGGACGAGGGTACTCAGCCGGTGACCGGCCGGGGCCGTCGGCTTCCGGCGGGCCCGGCCAGGCTGTCGGTGCTCAGCTGGCAGGAGGCGAATCGACTTCGCCGCCGACGCCGGAGTGTCCTGCCCGGAACGCCGACGACGTACGCCGTCACCGTCACCGTCACGTGCTGTCGGACGGGTTGCCGAAGACCCTCACCACCGCATCGGTGACGGATGAGCTCAGCCGCGCGGGGGCGCTGCCGACCCCCGGCAGGTTCAACGCCGCTTCACGCACGTTCAGCGAGTTGCGGGATCCGCCGTCCCTGCCACCCGCCGTCCGGCCACCCGCCGCCCCGACGGCCCGTACGCGCCGGGTGGAGCCGGATAGGGTTCCGGCATGACGGATACGGGGGGCATCCGGCTCGACCTCGCGGGAATCGAGCGGGCGCTCGAACACAACGGGTACGACGGCTGCCACGTCGAGTTCGTACCGGACCGCCCCGGCGGTTCGCGGTGGGACGGCGACAACACGCCTCTGCTCGCAGCGACGTCGGCGGCACTGGCGGTCACGGACGGGGGCGGCCCGGGCGAAACGATGTGGGGCCAGGGCCCGGTACTCACCCTGGACGGCGCCGGCCTGACGCTCAAGAGTTACGCGGGCCCCGATTCGCTGACCACCTGGCTCGGCGCGTTCTGCACGTCACTGCGGCGGCAGGGGCTGACGGGCCTGGTCCGTGCGACACCGTGTGTGAAGCCACCGCGCCGGCTGCAGCTCGGGCCCGAGCCGAGAGCCACGGCGTTCCTCGCCCTCGACCACGCGCTCATCGAGCACTCCGACGTCCGCCCGTGGTCCGGTCGCGCGGCCGCCTGGACCGCGCGCGGCGGCGGAGACGCGCACCTGAGCGCGACACCGCTCCTCCAGCACGACCCCGCCCCACCGACGGAGGTCGCGGCGCACCTGGCCGCGGCGCTGCGCTGCTCCGACACCGCCGCGCTCGTCCAGCTCGACGGTTCGCAGGTCCGCGCCTCCCGGGTGTTCGCGCAGCAGGACGGACTGGTCGTCTACCAGGCCTACGATCCCGCTCGCCCGTGGGCCGAACCGGTCGCCCGCGCCCGGGAGGCCGTGGTCGCCGAGGCGGACCGGGCACGGCTCGCGTTCATCGCCATGACCGACCGGTGGGCCTACGGCTGGGAGCAGCGCGGCAGGGCGCTTCCCCCGCTGCCCACCGTCCCCGTGGACGCCCTGCGGTCCAACACCGTTGCCTGGCGTCGGCACGTGCCGGACGCCCACGGCGTCCAGGTCCTCACCCGCGCCCACCTCGACCGGGCCGACGACCTGTCCGGGTGGGCCGCCACGGAGATCGGGCCGGGCCGCTTCCTGGTGGAGGACCCCGATCCGGCGGCCTGGTTCTCCCCCGGCGGCCCGTCCCTCGAAGTCGTCGAGCGGGCGCGCCGAGACTTCGGACGGCTCATCGTCCCGGTCGGGGGCCTGGACTGATCCACCGATGCCCCGGGGCAGCCGCTCGCTCCCGGTCCGCGGGCCGGGCGGCCGCCTCGTGAGCCTCCTCGCTCCCGCCCCCGCCGGTCGTGCCGTCGGGGGGCGCTCGGCGAGGGCGTCGTGGGGGTGGGGGTGGGCGGGTCGGTGGTCCGGACGGGACGGTCAGGGCCGGGGTGTGACGACGGGGCGCCGGTCCGGGCGGCGCGTGGGAGGCCTCGGGGGCAGCGGGTGGGCCCGGGGCAGGCCTTCCAGCGGACGGGCCTACGCCTCCCCGTCGGCGCCGAGGGCGTACAGGCCGGGGAGGTTGACCACGATGGCCTCCTGGGTGCTGCGGGCGATCACGACCACGGCCTCCTCGTCGGGGTCCGGGTTCTCCTCACGGTGCGGGACGAACGGCGGGACGAAGATGTAGTCGCCGGGGCCGGTGCGCAGCCGGATCTCCTCCGGTGTGCCGGAGGAGTCGTCGACGAACACGAACTCGGGGTGGCCGCTGACGACATGGATGGCGGTCTCGGATTCGCCGTGGTGGTGGTCGGACGACGCGGTCGCGGGCGCGACGTGGGTCTGCCCCATCCAGAGCTTCTCGGAACCGACCGTCCGCCCGCTGATGGCCGCGAAGCGGCGCATCCCGCCGGTCTGGGCGGTGTCGCCGTCGAGGTCGCCGGCGCGGACGTGGTGCAGGCGGGCGCGCAGGCCGGTGCCGGGGGCGGCTTCGCCGTGGTGCAGGTGGGGGTGGAAGCCGGTGCCCGCCTGGGTCACCACGGGGAGGTCTGCCCGGCCCTCCCCGGAGCCGTCGGCGGGCGGGTGGTGCGGGGGGCGGGCGGTGGACATGGCGGCTCCTCGGTCGGGGCGACGGCAGGGCGATGGCAGGGCGACGGCGGCTGGCGGTGGGCGGGGCGGCGGGGTGAGGGCTGGATGAGGGTGAGCGGGACGGCAGGCGGGCGCGGGGCAGTGCGGGGCGGTGCGGGGCGGGAAGGAGCGGGCGCCCGTGGCGGAGGGGGGCGGACACGCGCCTGGATGCGGCGGTCCGGCGCCTGACGGAATGTCCCGGCCGACTTCGGACGCTAGGCCCAGCGGGAAAAGGATGTCAAGAGGTGTCCTTTTCGGCCACGTCCTCCGCACCGCCGCGGACAAGGGACTTGAGCACGACCGCGACCGGGGGATACTCGGCCCATGCATATCTCCGCCAAGGCGGACTACGCCGCTCGGGCTCTGGTCGAGCTCGCCTGCGACACGTCCCGCCCGCTGACCTGTGAGGCCATCGCCGCCTCCCAGGGCATCCCGTTCCGATTCCTGAAGTCCGTGGTGGGCGAGCTGCGGCGAGCCGGGCTGGTCCGCAGTCAGCGCGGCTGCGAGGGCGGTTACTGGCTGGGCCGGGCCGCCGCCGAGATCACCCTGCTGGACGTGGTCCGCGCGGTCGACGGCGAGGTCATCACGCTGCGCGGTGAACCGCTGGCCGGCCTCGACTACCCCGGCCCCGCGCAGGGACTGCCCGCGGTGTGGCGCAGTGTGGAGGACCGCGCCGTGGAGATCCTCGCGGAGACCACCGTGGCGCACCTCGTCGGGACGGCCCGGCAGGCGGCACCCGCATGACGCCCGGCCAGGCGGCGGGGCCGGCCGGGCCGGCGGAGCACGAAGCGGCGGGGCACGGGCCGGCCGGACGCGAGCCGGCAGGGCACGGGCCGGCGGACAGCCCGGCGCACGGCCCGGCGCACGGCCCGCCGGACGGCCCCGCGTCCGTGGAGGTCGCGGAGTACACCGACCCGATGTGCCCGTGGTCCTGGGGTGCCGAGCCCCGGCTGCGGCGGCTGTTGCGGGAGCTCGGAGGCGCGGTCCGGCACCGCCGGGTGTTCGGCATCCTGTTCGACGACGGCGAGGAGCCCGCGCCCGACCCCGCGGCCGAGACCGCCTGGTACGCCCGGTACGTCGCGGAGGTGGCCGGGCACACCGGCGCCCCGCGCGCCGCCCGGCTGCGGTGGGTGGCGGAGAGCAGCTGGCCGTCCTCGCTGGCCTCGGCCGCCGCCGAGGCCCAGGGGCCGCTGGTGGCCGAGCGGGTACTGCGACGGCTGCGGGAGAGCGCGTTCGTGCTCGGCGAGCCGGCCGACACCCCCGACCGGGTGAGGGCGGCGCTGGCCGGGATCCCCGGCCTCGACGAGGGGCGGCTGCTGGCCGCGGTGGCCGACCCGGCCGTGCGCGAGCGGGTCCGCCGGGACCGCGCCGAGGCGCGCCGGCCGAGGCCGGAGGTGATCGGCCTGCGCGGCAGCGGCCCGCACCCGGGGGCGGCCAAGGAGACCGAGGACGGGCACCGCTACGCGCTGCCGACGCTGGTGTTCAGCGGTCCGGCCGGCTGCCTGGCGGTGCCGGGATGGCGGACGGTCGAGGAGTACCTGGCCGCGGCGGTGGCCGTCGCGCCCGGCCTCCGGGCGGGGGGCCGCCCGGAGCCGACGGCGACGGAGCTGCTGGAGCGCTACCGGAGCCTGAGCGAGCCGGAGGTGACCGGGGCACCGGGGGCACTGCCCGAGGACGCGCTGCGGGTGACGACCGGCCACGGCGTGCTGGTGCTGCACCCCGGGGAGCGCCCGGGCCCGGCTTGGGCGGCGGCGCACCGCTCCCCCGGGGCCGTCGCCGACGCCTGAGGCCTCACCGGACCCGGGGGCTCGACCGGGAAAGACCCGGGAGAACGGTCGGAGGCAGGCCGGAGAGCGATCCGGGGCGAGCGGCCGTCCGGCCCGCGAGACGGACGGCCGGGCGGGCGCCCGAGCGGTGAGACGTCACACGGCCGTCGCAGCACGCGCGGCTCCCCGGAGCGTGTGCCGACGCGGTACCGGCCCTCCGTGGGCGACGCAAGAGCGCGGCGTGAACGGCGTGTTGAGGGAGTGTTGCAGCGCTCCCGCAGCAAACAGACACCTTTTGGTATCCATTGACAGCAGGCCGCTGACCTGGCCAGGATGAGCGCATGAACCCCACGCACCCCGTCCCGGTGCGCCGCTCCACGAGCCACCGACGCGCCGGCAACGACCTCTGTTGTTGACCGCGCCCCGGCCAGGCGGCCACCCCGCCGCCGGGCCCCGCCCCGGCCCTCGCGGCCGGTAGTGCCGTACCGCCGAAGCCCCCCGGCCGCGGCCGGACGCGACCTCTACCGCCGCACCGTGCCGCAGCACAGCGAACACGGTGCCGGACCTCACCGCACCCCGGCAGCAGGCACCCGCGCACAGCACCGCACAGCACCGCGCGCAGCACCGAGTCGAACCGCCACACAGGGGCGTGCCACCGACGCGTCCACGCGCCGACACCCCGCCCGGACGACCCGCGCCACGCGTCGCACGGCCCCGCCGACCCCACTCACCACGCCCACCCATCACGCCCACTCGTCGCGCCCACCCACCGCGCCAGCCGACTCCGCCCCGCCCCACCCCGCCGCGAGCCCCGCCCCTGCCGTACGCCCGAGCGCACGGCAGGCCCCGCCGCCGCACCTCCCCTCCTGCCCGCGCCCGGCACCCCACCGCGCCCCGCCGCACCGTGCCACCGTCCGCGCACCACCCGAAAGGTGACGAACCGTCATGACCAGCTCGCCCACCCACCGCACCCTGCTCGGCAGACGTTCGCTGCTCGGCCTGGGCCTCGGCCTCGGCGCCTCCCTCGCCCTCGCCGCGTGCGGCGACGCCGGACAGGCCGGTACCGGCGGCAGCGGACCCGGCGGCACCCTCAAGTGGGGCTGGGCACTGCCCACTTCGTGGGACCCCGTGTTCTCCTCGGCCGGCTGGGACGTGCACGGGCTCTCCCTGGTCTACGCGGGCCTCACCAAGCTGGACGAGAAGGGCACCGCCGTCCCCGCGCTCGCCACGTCCTGGAACTACGGCCCGGACGGCGCCTCGGTGACCTTCACCCTGCGCACCGGCCTGACCTTCTCGGACGGCACCCCGCTGGACGCCGCCGCCGTCAAGAAAAGCCTGGACCGCGGCCGGACGGACCCCAAGTCGCTGGTCGCCCCGCAGCTGACCAGTGTCCGCGAGGTCTCCGCACCGGACCCGCAGACCGTGGTGATCCACCTGTCCCGGCCCGACTACCAGATCCCCAACCTGCTGGCCGGCAAGACCGGCATGATCGTCAACCCCAAGGCCTTCGAGTCGGACGCCGCCGCGCTGGCCACCCGCCCGGCGGGCGCGGGCCCGTTCACCCTCGTCTCGTACACCCAGAACGCCAAGGCCGTGCTGCGGCGCAACCCCGCGTACTGGGACGCCGCCTCGATCCGGCTGGAGAACTTCGAGCTCCACCCGCTGCCCGACGCCGCCACCGTGGTCGGCGGGCTCCAGTCCGGGCAGTTCGACGTGGCGCAGATCCCCGGCAGCCAGGTCGCCGCCGCCAAGGCCGCGGGCCTGGAGGTCCAGGAGATCCCCTCCCTGGTGGTCGCGGTGCTGGACGTCAACATCGAGAAGGCGCCGTTCGACAACCCCAAGGTGGTCGAGGCGCTGAAGTTCGCGATCGACCGCGAGGCCCTGGTGAAGACCCAGCTCTTCGGCCACGGCGAGGTCAACTACCAGCCCTTCCCGAAGGGTTACGCGGGCCACGACCCCGCCCTGGGGGACGTCTTCAAGTACGACCCGGCGCGGGCGCGCACCCTGCTGGCCGAGGCCGGCTTCGCCGGCGGGGTCGACCTCACGCTGACCACCACCGCCGCGCAGGGCCTGCCCGAGCAGCTCCAGGCGCAGCTGAAGGACGTCGGCATCCGGGCCACCATCGAGGTCATCCCGGCGGCGCAGGCCACCCAGATCATGTACATCCAGCACGCCAGGGCGCTCGCCACCGACCAGTTCGCCGGCCGGGACTCCGCCGCCCAGGCCTTCCAGGTGCTCTTCGGCGAGCAGGGCCTGATGAACCCCGGCCGGCGCACCCCGCCCGAGCTGGCGGCGGCGGTCGACCTGATCTCCCGCACCCCGCTGGACTCCCCCGACTACCCGAAGGTGCTCCAGGCCGCGACCGCGACCGCCGTGCGCACGATGCCCAACACCTTCCTGTACAGCGTTCCGCGCCTGCTGGCCCGGCGGAAGTCGGTCTCGCCGATCCCCGCCTTCACGGTCGTCCAGCGGTTCGAAGGAGTGACCGCGTCGTGAGCGCCGTCCTCTCGCCCCCACGCGCCCGGCGGGCGGGCCCGCTCGTCCGCCGGACGGCGCGCGCACCGCGCCCGCTGGGGCGGGTCCTGACCGGCGCCGCCACCGTGTTCCTGCTCTCCTCGCTGCTCACCTTCGGCCTGGGCGCCGTCTCCGACGCCAATCCGGCCGCGGCCGTACTCGGCGAGACCGCCACCCCCGCCGACATCGCCCGGCTGGACCACCAGTTCGGCCTGGACCGCCCGCTGCCCGTGCAGTACGGCAGCTGGCTGCTCGACGCACTCGGCGGCGACCTCGGGGTCTCCTGGTTCACCACCGTCCCGGTGGCCGACTCGATCGCCTCCGCCCTGCCGGTGGACCTGTCGATCGCCGGCCTCGCCCTGGTGCTGGCAGTGCTGCTGGGCGGCGCCGCCGGAGTCGCGGCGGCGCTCAGCAACGGCGGCCGGCTGGACCGCGCGGTCACCGCCGTCTGCACCCTGCTCGGCACCCTGCCGGCGTTCGTGGTCGCGATCGGCCTGATCACCCTGGTCGCCGTCCAGCTACAGCTGCTGCCCTCCGGCGGGTACGTGCCGTTCTCGCAGAGTCCCGCCGAGTGGCTGCGCTTCGCCCTGCTGCCCGCCCTGGCCCTCAGTCTGGACGCCGCCGCCGGGATCGCCCGCCAACTCCGGACCTCGCTGGTCGCGGAGCTGCGCGAGAACTACGCCACCGGCGCGCTGATGCGCGGACTGTCCGGACGGCGGGTGCTGTTCGGACACGCGCTGCGCAACGCCGCCGGCCCCGCCGTCACCGTGCTGGGCATGAGCGTGCCGGTGCTGATCGGCGGCGCCGTCGTCACCGAGCGGATCTTCAACCTGCCCGGAATCGCCCAACTGTCGCTGCGGGCGGCCGAACAGCACGACGTGCCGGTGATCCAGGGCACGCTGCTGGTGACCGTCGCGGTCGTGCTGGCCGCCAACCTCACCGTGGACGCGCTGCTGTTCGCGCTCAACCCGGCGGCCCGCCGCCGGACCCGGCCGGCAGGCGGTACGGCCGCGGGAGGTGGCCGGTGAACGCGCTGCGCACCACCCTGCGGGTGCCGATCGCCCGGGCCGCACTGGCCGTCCTGGCCGCCGTCCTGCTGCTGGCGCTGTTCGGCGAGCGGCTCGCACCGATGGACCCGCTCGCCCAGGACGCCGGCGGAGTGCTGCGCGGCCCCGGCGCCGGACACCTGCTCGGCACCGACTACCTCGGGCGCGACGTGCTCAGCCGGCTGCTCGCGGGGACCGGTCCGTCCGTCCTGGCCGCCGTCGAGGCGGTCGCGGTGGCCGCCCTGCTCGGGGTCGTCCCCGGCCTGCTCTCGGTCCGGTTCGGCTCGGCCGGGGCCTGGCTGGCCCTGCGCTCGGTGGACGCGCTGATGACACTGCCGTTCACGCTGTTCGCGATCGCCGCCGTCGGACTGCTCGGCAACGGACTGCACCAGGCGATGGTGGCGCTCGGGGTGCTGCTGTCGCCGCTGTTCTTCCGGGTCGTCCGGGCCGCCGCGCTGGGCTTGGACCGCGCCCAGTACGTGGAGGCCGCGGAGCTGATGGGCGCCTCCCGGGCCTGGATCCTGCGGGTGCACACCTGGCGCAAGGTGCTGCCGACCGTCGCCGTCACCACCGCGCACGCGCTGGCGACCAGCCTGCTCGCGGTCTCCTCCCTCACCTTCCTCGGCATCGGCGTCCAGCCGCCGGCCCCCACCTGGGGCGGCATGCTGGCCAGCGACCTCGGTTTCCTCGCCCAGCAACCGTGGGCGCCCGCCCTTCCCACCGTCCTGATCATGGTCACCATCGGAGCGCTCAACCTGCTCGCCGACGTCCTCGCCGACGCCGACCGCTCGGACGCCGACGCGGGCTCCCCGGCCGGCGGGCCGACGGCGGGCGGGCGGCGGGCGGTCCGCAAGCGGGCGGTCCGCAAGCGAGAGGGTCGGAGGCGGACGGGTCGGAGGCGGGAGGGTCGGACGTCGATCGGGGAGCGTGCCCCGGCCGGGCTCACGACGACCCCGGCGGAACGCACCGCCGCCGGATCCGCGGACGGATCTGCGGACGGATCCGCCGACGCCGTTGCCCTGCGCGTGGACGGACTGCACGTCACCGTCGGGCACGGCCGGACCGAGGCCGTCCGGGACGTCTCGTTCACCGTCCGCCCCGGCGAAGCCGTCGGCCTGGTCGGCGAGTCCGGCAGCGGCAAGACCCTCACCTGCCGCTCCGTGCTCGGCCTGCTCGCACCCGGTGTCGCGGTCTCGGCCGGACGGATCGCCCTCGGCCCCGCCGAACCGACCACCCCGGCCGAAGCCGCCGACACGACCGGGCCCGCCGCCCCGGCCGGAACCGCCGAGCCGGCCGGACCCACCGAACCCACCGAACTGACCGAACTCACCGACCGGCAGTGGCAGCAGGTCCGGGGAGACCGCCTCGGCGCGGTGTTCCAGGACCCCGGCTCGTACCTCAACCCCTCGATCACCGTAGGCCGCCAGCTCGGCGAACCCCTGCGGCGGCGCCACGGCCTGAGCCGGGACGAGGCCCGCCACCGCGCGGTGGAACTGTTCCGGGCGGTCGGCCTGCGCGACCCGGAGACCGTCCACGACAGCTACCCGCACGAGCTCTCCGGCGGCATGCTCCAACGGGTCCTGATCGCCATCGCCGTCGCCGGCGACCCCGGGCTGCTGGTCGCCGACGAGGCGACCACCGCACTGGACACCGTCGTCCAGGCCGAGGTGCTGGACCTGCTCGACGGGCTGCGCAGGCAACGCGGACTGGCACTGCTGCTGGTCAGCCACGACCTCGCGGTGGTGGCCGACGTCTGCGACCGGATCCTGGTGTTCTACGCCGGGGAGATCGTCGAGGAGGGCCCGACCGCCGAAGTCGTCGCCCACCCAGCTCACCCGTACACCCAGGCGCTGCTCCAGGTCGCCTCGCTCGGCCGGCGCCACCGCCGGGAGCTCGCCGTCATCCCCGGCCGGCCGCCCGAGCCCGGCACCGCGGGCCCCGGCTGCCGGTTCGCCGACCGCTGCGTCCACGCCACCCCCGACTGCACCCGGGAGGACGTCGCGCTCGGCCCGGTCCGCGGGGACGGAACCCGCCGGGTCCGCTGCATCCGCGCCGACGACCTCGTCCTCACCGGAGCCACGGCCACGGCGACGGCGACGGCGACGGCGACGGCGACGGCGACGGCCGAGCCGACGGCAGGACGACCGGGCGACGGACCTCCGCGCGACGAACCCGCGGCCGTGGCCCCCGCAGCCCCGGACCACCGAACGGAGGCCCCCGTATGAGCACCACCACCGCCCCGGCGGCGCCGCTCGCCCGCAGCGGCGGACCCGCACCGACCGCACCGGCCACCGCCCTGCGGATCAGCGGACTCTCCGTCACCTACGGCCGCACGCCGGTCCTCACCGGGATCGACCTGGAGGCGCACTCCGGCGAGATCCTCGGACTCATCGGCGAGACCGGCTCCGGCAAGACCACGCTGGCCCGCGCGGTCGCGGGCCTCGCCCCCGTCACCGCGGGCCGGATCACCGTGGACGGCACCGACCACGGCGCCCTGCGCGGCCGGGCGCTGCGCACGGCCCGCCGAGCCGGGACGGTGCAGTACATGTTCCAGGACCCGCTGCGCTCCCTGGACCCGGACCTGACGGTCGGCCGGCTCGTCGGCGAGCCGCTGGCCGTGGCGCGCGTCCCCCGCGCCGAGCGGGAGGAGCGCGTCCGGGAGGCGCTGGACCGGGTCGGCCTCGACCCCGCGCTCACCACCCGCACCCCCGGGCGGCTGTCCGGCGGCCAGCGGCAGCGGGTCGCCCTCGCCCGGGCCGTCGTCGGGCGGCCCCGGCTGCTGCTGGCCGACGAACCGGTCAGCGCACTCGACGCCTCCAACCGCAACCACGTCCTGCGGCTGCTCGACCGGCTGCGCCGCGAGCTGGACCTGGCCGTCGTGGTGATCTCGCACGACCTCGACTCGCTGTCCGGGATCGCCGACCGCATCGCCGTCCTCTACCGGGGCCGGATCGTCGAACAGGGCCCGGCCCGAACGGTCCTGGAACAGCCGCTGCACCCGTACAGCGCGCTGCTGGGCGCCGCCGCTCCGAGCCTCGACCCGACCCGGCGGGCCGCCCTGGATCTGCTGCGCACCCCGGCCCCCGCCCCGGCCCCCGCCGCCACCGGCCCGGAAGGCGCCGGCCGGACCGCCTGCGTCTTCGCCCACCGCTGCCCGTTCGCGGACGCGGCCTGCGCCGTGCACCCCGAGCCGCTCCCGGCCGCCCCGCCCTCCACCACCTCCCTGTCCGGCTCACCGTCCCTGTCCGCCCTGCCCTCCCCCGCCGCCCCACCCGCTCCGGCCACAGGCGCGGCCCCCGCGACGGCCGCGCACACCGTGGCCTGCCACCACTCCCCCGGCTGGCGCACACGGCTGCCCCGCTGATACCGCCGCCCGCCGCCCGTCGCCCGTCGCCTCCCGTACCGGAGTACACCCATGCCCGCCGCACCCCCCGCCCCGGCACGCCCGGCGGCGCCGCTGCCACCGCTGCCGGTGCCCGAGCTGCACCGGCTTCCCGAGATCACCACCGCCCTGGCCACCCGCGCCGCCGAGCACGACCGGGACGCCTCCTTCCCCACCGAGGGCATCGAACTCGTCCACCGAGCAGGCCTGTTGACCGCGACCGTCGCCCGGCGGAACGGTGGCCCCGGCAGCGGACTGGCCGACACCGTCCGGATCCTGCGCGCGCTCGGCGCCGGCGACCCGGCCGTCGCGCTGGTCACCGCGATGACCCTGTTCGTCCACGCGGCCGAGGCCCGCGACCCGCGCTGGCCGGCCGGCCCGCTCGCCGACCTGCTCGCCGAATCCGCCGCCCGCCCCGCCCTGGTCAACCACGTCCGGGTCGAGGCCGAACTCGGCACTCCGGTCCGCGGCGGGCTGCCCGCCACCGTCGCACGGCGCAGCGGCGACGCCTGGGAGCTGACCGGGCGCAAGATCTACTCCACCGGCGCCCCGGCCCTGCGCTGGCTGCTGGTCTGGGCCAGGACCGAGGAGTCCGAACCGCGGGTCGGCTCGTTCCTGGTCCGCGGAGACCGGCCCGGGATCACCGTCGAGCCGACCTGGGACCACCTCGGCCTGCGGGCCAGCCGCAGCGACGACATCCTGCTCGACGCCGTACGGATCCCGCTCGACCACACCGCCGGGCTGGCCGTCCCCGACCCGGAGGGCGGACGGGACGCCCTCGGCGGTGCGTGGAACTCGCTCGGACTCGCCGCCCTGTACCTGGGCGTGGCCCGCGCCGCACAGGCCTGGCTCACCGGGTTCCTGCACGAGCGGACCCCGACCTCGCTGGGCGCCCCGCTCGCCACCCTGCCCCGCTTCCAGAGCGAGCTGGGCGGCATCGACGTCGACCTCACCGGCGCCGAGCGGCTGGTCGCGGCACTCGCCGAGGCGGTCGACGCGGGCGACCCGCGGGCCACCGAGGAGAGCCCCGGTGCCAAGCTGCTCGCCACCCGGGCCGCCGTGGAGGCCGTCCAGCGGGCCGTCGCCCTCACCGGCAACCACGGTCTGACCCACCACCACCCGCTGCAACGGCATCTGCGGGACGTGCTGTGCAGCCGGGTCCACACCCCGCAGGACGACACCGTCCTGCTGGCCCGCGGCCGGGCGGCACTGCACCGCTCCCCGAGTCGCTGACCGCTCCTCGCCCTTCCCTCCCCTCCTCCTGCCACTTCCCCCCTTCCCCCTGTTCTCCCTTTCCCTCCCGCCCTCCCTCCCGCCCGTCCCTCTCCCCTGAGTCCCGACACCCGCTGTCATGAAAGGTCGTTCGCCATGTCCGTCGAGTTCATCGGCATGATCTCCACCCACGACGTCTCGGAGACCCGCCCGGCCCACGGCCCGGTGGTCGACGCGGACTACACCCGCCGCTTCGCCCGGGCGCACGAGGAGGCCGGCTTCGACCGCATCCTGGTCGCGCACTCCTCCGCCAGCCCCGACCCCAACCAGGTCGCCGCGTACGCCGCCGCGCACACCGAGCGGCTGGGCCTGCTGATCGCCCACCGCCCGGGCTTCATCGCCCCGACGGTCGCCGCCCGCACCTTCGCCACCCTGGACCAGTTCTCCGGCGGCCGGGTGGCCGTGCACATCATCACCGGCGGCCACGACGCCGAGCAGCGGCGCGACGGCGACTACCTCTCCAAGGACGAGCGGTACGCCAGGACCGACGACTACCTGACCGTGCTCACCCGTGCGTGGACCGAGGAGGGCCCGTTCGACCACGAGGGCCCGTACTACCGTTTCGCCGACTTCCACTCCGAGGTCCGGCCGGTCCAGGAGCCCCGGATCCCGCTCTTCTTCGGCGGCTCCTCGGAGGCCGCCTACCGGGTCGGCGGCAAGCACGCCGACACCTTCGCCCTCTGGGGCGAGCCGCTGGCGGAGACCGCGCAGCAGATCGCCTCGGTGCGCGCCGCCGCCACCGCCGCCGGCCGCACCGACGTCCCGGGCATCAGCGTCTCCTTCCGCCCGATCCTGGGCCGCACCGAGGACGAGGCCTGGGAGCGCGCGCACGGCATCCTGGCCACCGTCAAGGAGCGGGCCGACGCCTTCGGGGGCCGACGCCAGGTGCTGCCGGTCGGCCCGGGCGCCAGCCCGCAGAACGTCGGCTCCCAGCGGCTGCTGGCCGCCGCCGCCAAGGCCGACCGGCACGACCGCGCGCTGTGGACCGCGCCCGCCGCCGCGACCGGCGCGGCCGGGAACTCGACCGCGTTGGTCGGCACGCCCGAGACGGTCGCGCAGGCACTGCTGGACTACGTCGACATCGGTGTCACCACACTGCTGATCCGCGGCTACGACCCGCTGGACGACGCCGTCGACTACGGCCGGGAGCTGCTGCCGCTGGTGCGCCAGGAGATCGCGCGCCGCGACGAGCGGGCGGCCCGCGAGGCGGCGGCCCAGGCCGAGGCCGAGGCGGCGGCGTCCGAGGCCGCGCGCTCCGGGGCCGTGAACTCCGGGGCCCCGCTGTCCGACGCCGAGCCTGCGGGCGCCGCCCGATGAGCGCCCTCGCCCCCGCCGCACCATCCGATCCCGCTTCCGCTTCCGTGTCCACGCTCGCCCCCCTGCCGTCGCAGTCGCCGCCGCCGCCACCGTCACGCGTTCCGCAGGACGGCCCCGCCGAGGCCGACGCCCCGGTCTCCTGGGCCCCGGCGGCCGGAGTCGTCGTCCGCGGCACCGTCCTGCTGCTCCCCGGCCGCGGCGAACACCCCGGCGTGTACACCCGGTTCGGGCGCCGGCTCGCCTTCGACGGCTACCGCGTGGCAGCCCTGGGACACACCGGCAGTCCGGCCGAGGCCACCCGGCTGGCGGACCGGGTCGCCGAGGCCCGCAGCGCGCTCCCGGCCGGCGCCCCCGTCGTGCTGGCCGGCTCCGACACCGGCGCGCTGCTCGCTCTGGCCGCCGCCGGCCGGGCCGCGCCCGACGGCCTGCTGCTCGTCGGCCTCCCCGCGGCCGATCCGGAGCCGGCCGGCCCCGAGGGCGGCCGGGAGGTCGGCCGGGAGGTCGGCCGGGAGGTCGGCCGGGAGGTCGGCGCGGTGAGGGACAGCGGGGACGGCGCGGCGGGCGGCCCCGAGGAGCGCGCGGCGGGCGGCGCACCTGCCGCCTGGCCGGACGAACTCGCCGCCCGTACCGCCTGCCCGGTACACCGCAGCCTGCTCGACACCGATCCCCACTACCGGCCGGGCGCCCTGGAACAGCCCGTGCCCGCCGAACTCGCCGAGGCGGCCGGACTCGCCGCCCCGGGCCTGCCCGCCCTCGTGATCCACGGCGACGCCGACCAGGTCTCGCCGCCCGCGACCGCCCGGTGGTACGCCGCCCGGCTGGCGGCCGAGTTGGTGCTGGTCACCGACGGCCGGCACGACGCGCTCAACGACGCCCCCCACCGCAGCGTGGCCGCCGCCGTCGTCCAGTGGCTGGAACGGCTGCGCGGCGGACCGCACCTGCCCCCGCAGCTCGTCCCGGTCACCAGCCCCGCACCGGAGGCACCCGCCCCGGACGCACCCACTCCGGACACGTCGACGCCGGACGCGTCGGCAACGAGCGAGCCGGCACCGCACCCCACTGAAGGAGTCCCGGCATGACCACCATCGACGAACGCCCCGTACTCACCCTCGTCACCGACGCCACCGAAGCCGCCACCACGACCGACGGCGCACCGGCGGCTGCCGCCCCCGCCGCCGACCTGCTGCGCGGCGCGCTGCGGCGGCACGCCTCGGGTGTCACCGTGATCACCGTCGCCGGCCCCGCCGGTCCGGCCGGGTTCACCGCGACCTCGTTCACCTCGGTGAGCCTGGAGCCCGCCCTGGTCTCCTTCTACGTCTCCGCCACCGCCTCCTCGGCCCCCGCCGTCCGGGCCGCCGAGGCGTTCACCGTGCACATCCTGCGCCACGACCAGCAGGAGTTGGCGAGCCGGTTCGCCCGCAGCGGGATCGACCGCTTCGCCGGTACGCCGTGGCACACCGGGCCGCACGGCACGCCGGTCCTTCCCGGCGCCGCCGCCCGGCTGACCGCCAGGACGACCGCGGTGACCCCGGTCGGCGACCACCTGCTGGTCGTCGGCGAGGTGCTGGGCGCGGACGCCGACGGCGGCCCGCCGCTGGTGCACCACGACGGCGGGTACGGCCGGTTCGCCGCCGACCCGGAGGGCTGAGCCCGATGGCGCTGACCGCCCACTGGTTCCTGCCCACCACCGGGGACAGCCGGCACATCGTCGGCGGAGGCCACGGTTCGGTCCCCGGCACGGCAGGCTCGGACCGCCCGCCGAGCATCGCCTACCTCGGCCAGATCGCCCGCGCGGCGGAGCAGTCGGGCTTCACCGGGGCGCTCACCCCGACCGGCGCCTGGTGCGAGGACGCCTGGCTGACCACGGCGATGCTCACCCGGGTGACCGAGCGGCTCAGGTACCTGGTCGCCTTCCGCCCCGGCCAGCTCAGCCCGACCCTGGCCGCCCAGATGGCCACGAGCTACCAGAACCAGTCGGGCGGCCGGCTGCTGCTCAACGTCGTCACCGGCGGCGAGTCGGCCGAGCAGCGCGCGTACGGGGACTTCCTCGACAAGGCGGGCCGCTACGCCCGCACCGGGGAGTTCCTCGACATCACCGGCCGGCTCTGGCGCGGCGAGCGGGTGGACCACCACGGTGCCCATCTGCGCGTCGAGGGCGCGCAGTTGACCCGGCTTCCGGAGCCCGTCCCGGAGGTGTACTTCGGCGGCTCCTCCCCGGAGGCCGCCGAGGTCGCCGCGCGGTACGCCGACGTCTACCTCACCTGGGGCGAACCGCCGGACATGGTCGGTGAGAAGGTCCGGCACATCCGCGGGCTCGCCGCCCGGCACGGGCGCCGCCCGCGCTTCGGCATCCGGCTGCACGTGATCAGCCGGGACACCTCGGAGGCGGCCTGGGCGGAGGCCCGCCGGCTGCTGGCCGGCATGGACCCGGCGCGGATCGCCGAAACCCAGGAGGCGCTGGCCCGCAGCGAGTCGGAGGGCCAGCGGCGGATGCGGCTGCTGCACGGCGGGTCGGCGCAGCGGCTGGAGGTGTCCCCCGGGCTGTGGGCGGGGATCGGCCTGGTCCGCGGCGGCGCGGGCACGGCCCTGGTGGGCAGCCACGGCGAGGTCGCCGACCGGATCGAGGAGTACCACCGCCTGGGCATCGACGAGTTCGTCCTCTCCGGGGTCCCGCACCTGGAGGAGGCGTACCGGGTCGGCGAGAACGTGCTGCCCCTGCTGGCGGCCCGCGGCCTCTGGAAGCCCGGGACCTGAGGCGGCGTTCGGCAGCCGCCGCGTCACCGGACTCGGGCTGCAGGCGCAGCAGTCACGAGCAGGCAGAGCGAGCGCAGCAGGCACAGCGGGCGAATGTCCCGATCCGGCGGCCCCGTCCCGGTGGTTCCGTCCCCGACGGCCGGGCGGTGTCGTAGGTCTCCCCTAGCGTCCAGGGCATGACCTCTGTGACAGCAAGGACATGGTCTGCTGTCCCCGTGCGCGCGCACCGGGACAGCAGTGGACATCCCGCTCTCGGCGGCGCATCCGTCGCCTACCTCTCCGACACCCTCCGCCAGGCACTCCACGACCTCGCGGCCGGCCTCGACCCGGCCGGTACGGCGGTCGACCCCGAAGGCGCGGTGTGCGACGCGCTGCGGCTGCTGGTGGCCGCGGCGTACGACACCGCCGAGCCGGGCGAGGAGCCGGGGCTGCTGTACGTCACGCCGCCGGTCACCCAGTTGGGCCGCCGGCCGGTGTGGCTGGAACGGGCGCGGCAGGACGGACCGGTCACCGCCCGCTTTCCGGCCGATCGCTGCTGACCGATCACTGCTGACCGATCGCTGCTGACCGACGAGCACGGTCGGCGCCCTGTGCACCCGTCAGGTCCGCTGGCGGGCGCGGGCGGACGGCTGCTGCCAGGTTCCTCCTCCGCCGCCCGCCCCGCTCGCGTCCGGGGCCCGTCCGGGGCCGTCGCCGACCTCTCACCGACCTCTCGCCGACCCGGCCGCCACACGGCCGGGCCGGTCGAGCGGGCCGCACCGCGCCGCACCGCGCCTGACCGCTCAGGGCGTCCGGAACAGATCGTCCAGGTGGTGGGTGAGCACCGCCAGTGCGGCGTCGCCGGTGCGCTGGCCGCCGAGCACACTCGAACCGAGGCCGTTCACCATGGCGAGCAGTCCGGCGGCGGTCATCTCGGGGTCCTTGGCGGGGTCGATCTCCCGGGCCTGCTGGGCGGCGCGGATCTGCTTGGTGAGGAAGCCCTCAAGGAGGTCGGGCTGGGCCGTTCCGTGCTTCGCCAGCACCTCGGGATCGCTGAGCACCAGCGTGTAGTAGGCGGCGTACGTCCTGGTGATCCGGCGGCTCTCCGGATCGGTCGGCAGGATGCACGACAGGACGGCGGTCACGATGCCGCGCGGTGTGGGCGGGGAGCCTGCCGCGGCGATCCATTCCTCCATGCGCGCCTGGAGTTGGGTGCCGAGCCTGGCCAGCGCGTCCAGCAGCAGCCCTTCCTTGCTCGCGAAGTAGTACTGCACCAACCGCAGGGAGACGCCGGCCTCGGTGGCGACCGCCCGCATGCTGGCCGACTGCAGGCCCTCGGTGTCGGCGATGCGCAGCAGCGCCTCGGCGATCTGTCGTCGGCGTTCCTCGTGATCGACCCGCACAGTCATGGTGAGACCTCCCTGGTACACCCGTATCATGCCGTGATACACATGTATCATGCGAATCAGTCAGTTCAGGAACGACCAGGCCGGCGACCGGTTCCGGAGCGCCTACGAGCAGGCCCTGGAAGCGCTGTGGCCCGGAGCGCGGACGACACTCGACCTTCCGACCGCGTTCGGGACCACCCGCGTCTATCGAACGGGCCCGGCAGGCGGCGAGCCGATCGTGCTGCTGCCCGGCTCAGGTGGAAACGCGCTGATGTGGCACCGGTACATCGACGTACTCGCCGAGCACCACCCGGTCATCGCCGTCGACACGATCGGCGAACCGGGCGCGAGCGTGCAGACCGCCCCGATCGGCGACGGACGGGACGGCGCCGCCTGGCTGGACGAGCTCCTCACCGCGCTGGAGGTGACGGCCGCCCACCTCGTCGGCTGCTCCTACGGCGGCTGGCTGGCGCTCAGCCACCAGATCCACCACCCCGGACGGAACGCTTCCCTCACCCTGGTCGACCCGGCGGGATTCGCCCGCGTCGGCCCCCGGTTCTACGCGTGGCTGATCGCCGGCGGCCTCGCCGCGGCGGCGCCGCGCCCACTCCGCCCCCGCCTGGCCCGCCTGGTCGGCAACAGCACCATCCTGGACACCGAACTGATGAGCCTGATGCGCGCATCGATGGGATTCCGCCGCGCACTCCCGGTGCCGCCGGTCTTCTCCGACGAGGAACTGCGCGGCCTCGACGCCCCCGCACTGTTCCTGCTCGGGGCGCGCAGCGCCCTGCACGACTCTCGCGAGGTCGCCGACCGCCTCGGCGGGCTCGTCCCCTCGGCCCGGGTCGAGGTCGTGCCCGGAGCCGGCCACGCACTGCCGACCGACCTGCCGGACCTGGTGGCCGACCGCATCCTCCGCACCGTCGGGCGGTAGCACCCCGGGGGCAGGCCGCAGCTCCCCGAGAACCTCGACCACCCCGTAGCCCCTGCCCGGTCCGGTCCGGTCCCGCAGCCGAGGGCAGAGTACGACTCTTGACAGAAGATATGTGAGCTTCAACGGCCATGCCCGGACTGCGGGCTGATCCGGTACAGGTAGAGGCGTCGGGGCTGCGGATTTGCGAGCCCGGGCCGTGGGGTCCGACTCAGTCCCACCAGAACGACCACTGGTGGGAGCCGACCAGCGTCTCGGCGTAGGCGGTGAGGGTACCGGCGCCCTGGAAGACCAGGTCGGAGCAGAGCGCGGTGTGCTCGGCGGCCACCGGGAGTGCCTCGGCGAGCGTCGCGGGCGGCACGGCGACGCTCAACTGCAGAGTGTCGTAACCGACTTCGACGACCTGCGCGCCGAAGCGGCGTTCCCAGTCGGCGAGCACGGCGGCGATCTTCGCGATGTCGTTCTCGTGGTTGACCGGGCCGCTCCAGCCGCAGACCGCCAGCGCCTCGGCGCCGCTGCCCGCCCGCACCAGCCCGAGGCGCACGCTCCGCACGGACGGCAGCACGCCCGCCAGCCCGCGGGCCTCGGCGCCGGCGGCGCCGGCGGGGACGGCGGCGGCGGGTGCGAGCCCGGGCCAGGTCAGGCCGTAGGGGGCCAGGGCACCGACCAGGTCGTCGTCGTCCTCGCCGCCGGACTCCGACTCCCACCGGTCGCGCAGCAGAGCGGCCGGGTCGTGGAGCGAGACGTCGGAGGCCAGATCCGGGTAGAGCTCGCCGGACAGCCAGGGGCGGTAGTCGGCGCCGTCGTCCAGCGGGCTGAGCAGGAGCGGCCACAGGCCGGTCTCCGGGTGGGCCCGGTGGAGGCGTTCCCACAGGCCGGCGGGGGCGGGGGCGTCGCTGATCCACAGCAGCGGTTGCCGCCCGTCGTCCTCGCCCGCGACCAGGCGTCCGGGCGGCAGGGTGACGGACAGGTCGGTGACAGCGCGGGCGAGGTCCGGGGGCTCGGTCATGCGAGCACCATAGGACCGGGCTCCGACAGTGGCCGGTGGCGGGCCGCAGCGGTGGGCGGGCCGTAGGGAGCGCGCGGACCGGTAGGAGCTCAAGGCCCGCGCGGCAGGCTCCGTGTGGGCGCGTCAGGAGATCCGCGCTACTTGCTCTGCAGCGTCCCCAGCGGGTCGGCGTCCTCCGCCAGTGCGCCGGCCGCCGTCTCCCAGGCCGCGTCCTCGGGGTCGAGGGCGCTGCGCAGGTAGGCGGTGGTGAGCCGCTGGACCAGTGCGACGCGCGCGGGGCTCTCGTCGGTCGTCTCGGCGGCTTCGTACCCGGGGATGCCGCCGAGCGAGTGCTCGGCCCCGAACAGGGTGAGCAGGCTCTTGCGCCCCGGGCTGTGGGTGAAGGGGTCGGTGAACCAGTCCGGTCCGCGCGTGGACAGGTGCGACTGGTCGTGGTCGCCGGCGACGATGAGGGCGGGGGCCGTCATGGTGGCGAAGGACGGCTTCATGAAGGGGAAGTGCTCGGCCGCGAACGGAACCAGGTCGTCGCCCAGGCCGGTCAGGGCCAGCAGCGCACCGGCCGTGACGCGGGGGTCGGACATGTCCTCGCCGGGGACGCCGTCGGCGTCGAGGACGCGCGCGCCGAGCAGCGTGCTCGCCGTCTGGGCTCCCCAGGAGTGGCCGGCGACGGCGATGCGGCCGTGGTCGACGCGCCCGGCGAGGCCCGGCACGGCGGCTTCGAGGGCGTGGAGTCCGTCCAGGACGCGCGTGAGGTCCTCGATGCGCAGGCGCCAGATCCGCGGCGTGCGGGGGTCGTCGGCCGGCAGGCCCAAGGTGCGGGAGTCGAGGTGGGTGGGCTGGACGACGACGAAGCCGGCGGCCGCCCAGTGGTCCGCCAGCGGGGCGTAGCCGTCCATCGACCAGCCGAAGCCGTGCGAGAAGACGATGACGGGCAGTTCGCCGCCGGTCGCGGGGGCGGACACGCGGACCCGGAGATCGTCACCGCGGCCCGGGGCCGGCAGGACGACCGGCTTCGCGGAGATCACCGCGGTGGGCGCGGCAAGGGTGTTCGAGTCGGACATGGAAGTGCCTTCCGTTCGGTGTTCTGGGCGCGCGACAGCGGCGGACGACCTGGTCACCGGCCTCCGGCTCTGCCATCATGAATGAAACGGAACCTCGTTCCGCAGACGATACGGAACGTGGTTCCGCTTCGCAAGGACCCACGGAAGGAGCACCACGGTGAGCGACAGCGGCCAGGAGACGGGAACGGTGGCCGACCCCAGGCGCAAGGACGTCCGGCGCAACCAGCAGGCCCTGCTGGACGCGGCCGCCGCGGCCTTCCTCGCCTCGGGCGTCGACGCGCCCGTGCGCGACATCGCCGCCCGGGCCGGCGTCGGCACGGGCACCATCTACCGGCACTTCCCCACCCGGGCGGACCTGGTCATCGCCGTCTACCGCCACCAGGTCGAGGCCTGCGCGGAAGCCGGGCCCGCCCTGCTGAGGACCAGTCCGACCGCCCACGCCGCACTCACCCGGTGGGCCGACCTCTTCGTCGACTTCCTGGTCACCAAGCACGGCCTGGCGGCCGCCCTCCGGAACGACAGCAGCGGCTTCGAGGCACTGCACGCCTACTTCCTCGACCGCCTCCTGCCGGTGTGCGCCCAGCTCCTCGACACCGCCGCCGCCTCCGGGGAGATCCGCCCGGACCTCGACGCCTACCAGCTCATGCGCGGCATCGGGAACCTGTGCATCGGCGCCGACAGCGACCCCCGCTACGACGCGCGCCCGCTGGTCGCACTCCTCGTCGCGGGACTGCGCCGCCCGCACTGACCTCGGCCGCGGCGAACGGCCCCCGCGCTCAAGGCCGTGGCCCACGGCCTGCCCCGACCCCTCTCGGGAGGCCGGGGCAGGCCGCTGCGAGGGGGCGACCCCGCCGGAGCCGCCGGAACGGTGCCGCCTCACGTACCCGGCGGGGCGGGCGACGCGCGCCGGTACCCGGTTGCGCCGCCTGCCCCGGCCGGGTCAGCTGCGGGTGAAGGTCCCGAGGCCCCCCTGGTTCAGTTGCTCGACCACCACGTCGGACGCCTGGCCGTCGGCGCCCACGGTGAACGTCACCCCGGACAGGCCGACCGCGTTCTCGCCCCGGGTCTGGAAGCTGAACGTGTTGCCGTCGTAGTGCCGGAGCGGGAACCGGAGGTTCTCCGGCCCCAGGGTCATCACCAGCCCGCCGCTCTCGGCGCTCACGGCGAGCGGCCCGTAGTAGCCGTTGGCGTACGTCCCCGCGTAGCCCGCGTCCGGACCGGCCGGGGCCGCGCCGGCAGGCGGCTTGCCGTAGTCGGTGGGCGAGGCCGCGGGCTCCGCGGCCGCGGCGACGACCTTGCCGAAGAAGCCCAGCCAGTCGACCGTCTCCCGGCCGTTCTGGGCGACGTCGAAGAACTGCGAGGCCACCGCCTCGGCGGCGCCGATGGGCTGGCCGTTGGTCAGGACGACGATCCCGAGCTGCTCGGACGGCAGCAGGGTCACCACGGTGCCCGCGCCCAGGTCGAAGCCTCCGGAGTGGTTGAGCCGCAGCCGGCCCTCGGGGTCGTAGCTGACGTTCCAGCCGAGGCCGTAGAAGCCGGTGGCGCCCGCGGGCTCCCTCGGCGGGCCGGAGACGACGTGCGGCAGCCGGGTCTCGTTCAGGCCCTGCGCCTCGATGACCTGCCGGCCCTCGAAGCTCCCGTCGGCCAGCTGCAGCCGCATCCACCGGGTGAGGTCCCGCGCGGTGGACGTCACCCCGCCGGCCGGCGCCTGCGGGTCCGGGTTCTGGGTGGTGCTCACCTGCCAGCCGTCGGCGCCCTTCACGTGCGGCGTCGCCTTGTTCGCCGCGGCGTCGTAGGCGGAGCGCAGGGAACTCGTGGAGGCCATCCCCAGCGGCTCGTACAGGACGTCGGCCACCAGGTCCTCCCAGGCCACCCCCTTGGCCTTGGCCGCGGCCACCGCCGCCTCGGTGAGACCGTAGTTGGTGTACGCGTAGCTCGCCCGGAAGGGTGCGAGCGGGTGGTCCCGCAGGTGCTGAAGGATGTAGTCGCGCTGGTAGCCGAGGTCCTCCAGCAGGTCGCCGGCGTGGTCCGGCAGCCCGCTGCGGTGCGAGAACAGGTCGGCGATCGTCACATGGCTGCTCACCCACGGGTCCGCCAGCGCGAAGCCCGGGTCGTGGGCGGCGACCGGGTCGTCCCACTTGACGGTCTTCTGACCGACCAGCCCGGCCACCACGGTCGACGAGATCGGCTTGGAGAGCGAGGCGAGCTGGAACACGGTGTCCTGGTTCACGGTCTCCGGCGCGCCGATCCGGCGGACGCCGAAGCCCTTCGCGGAGACGACCTTGTCCTGGTGGACGACCGCGACGGCCACTCCGGGGACGCCCGTCTTCGCCATCACGTTCTGCACGTAGCCGTCGAGCCCGGCGGCAGCGGCGGACACCTGGGCCTCCGTCAGCCGGGGCGGGGGCTGCTGCGGCGGCGCCGTGGCCAGGGCGGACGAGGGGGCCGGCGTGGGCGCGGCCCCGGGGTCGGTGGCCTCCGCCGAGGTGCAGCCCGCGAGCGACGGACCGCCCAGGAGCAGTACGGCCAGCAGTGGCACCACGGCGCGCGACCCCTGCCGAGGGGCCGTTCGCCGGGCTGCGCCGTGACAATGCATGAGGTCTCCGCTCCTCCGTCCGGCGCGCCCGCTCCGGCGCCGCCTGGTTCACGGCGCGAGTATCGGCCGCGCCGGCGGGGCCGGGCTCCCGCCGCGCACCGGGCGCGCCGGGCAATCCACCCGCTCGGTCCAGCGCCGGCCTCGCGCGGGAGGCGCGGTGGGGGCGGCGCGGCGCGGGGAGACGGCGAGGGCGGCGCGGCGCCACGTCCACGGGCGGCGAGGGCCGGTCGTCACCGTCGGTGCCGCCGTGCCGACGGGCGGCGCGGGCGGGCACGGGCCCGCACGGGCAGGTACAGGCGGACACGGGCAGGCACGGGCGGACACCGTACGCGGCCGTAGCTTCACCGGGGGCGGCCGGGAACGGCCCGGAGGCGGTCCGCAGAAAGTCCGCAGACAACGATTCCGTTCCAGGGGCTGTCTGAGCGGCGACCGGAAGCCTAGGCTGCGGCGATGTCGATCCTACGAAGACTTCGCGCTTCCGGCCCGCGCCTCCGGCCGGAACTAGACGACGACCAGCTCGGTCGCATCCGGCGACATCTCACCTCCTCCGGAATGCCGGGCCAGAACGTCGTCCTGATCGATCAGATCGAGCAGTTGCTCCGCGAACCGGGCACGGACTGGGACCGCCGCACGCACCGCTTCGCCGTACTCGCCGAAGCCGCCGCTCCCTCGTCGCTCGCGCGCGCCTGGCGGATGAACCGCTCGCGCAGCACCGACCCGCTGGTCTTCGAGGCGTGGGTCGAGCTGGTCCGGGGCCGCCACGCGGGGCAGATGGAGGACGCCCGGGCCGCCGCCGACCGCTGTTACCGCGCCGCCGAGGAGCTCCCCGCCGACCCGGTGCCCTGGGTGGTGCTGCTCGGCATGCTGCGGCTGATGCGCGCCGACTCGCGCGACACGTTCGCCGTCTGGAACGAGGTGATCGCCCGCGACCCGTGGAACCGCGAGGCCCACCTGCAGATGCTGCGCTACCTGTCGCCGGAGGAGTGCGGGTCCCGCAGCAGCCAGCTGGACTTCGTGGAGAACGTGCGGGCTTCGGTGCCGCCGACCGCGCCGGCCGTCGGCGTGGAGCTGACCGCGCTCGTCGACGAGCACACCCGCACCGCCGGGCAGGGCGGGATCGAGGCGCTGCTGGTGCGCCGTCAGTGGGAGAACGGCCGGGCCACCCGCGTGCTGAACGCCGCGCTGGCCGACTGGCCCCGCCCCGGCCACCTGCGGCACGCGGCCGCCCTGGCCGACCTCAATCTGCTCGCCTTCGCCCTGGTCAAGGCCGGCCGGACGAGCGCGAGTGCCGACGTCTTCCGCCTGATCGGCGACACGGTCACGGCCTGGCCGTGGGCTCTCGACGACGAGCCGGTCGCGGAGTTCGGCCACTGGCGCTCCAGGGCGCTGGCCTGACGCCACGTCAATTCGCGGCCGTCCGGGGTTGGTCGAAGGCCCGGCCGCCGGGGCCGGCACGCGCGGCTCCGGGCGTCGCCCGCGCGCAGCCGCGCCCGGGCCCCGGGTGCGCCGCCGGGCGAGCGGCGCCCGCCCCTGGCGGGGGTGGCGGCCCACGGCGCGCGGACCGGCCCGGGCCGGTCCGCTGGCGGGTGTCGGGACCGGCGCCCGCCCGGCGGGCGGGCGGGTCGTGCGGGCAGGTCGTGCGGGGCGGGCAGGACCGGCGGCGCGCGCAGAACCGGCGGCGGACGGGGCGGCGCACCGGGCAGGAGGGTCGCCGCGGGCAGGACGGCCCGCCCGGTGGGACGCCTCGGCCGGGCGGGCCTTCGGCACTGGACCCGACGGCCAGGTGCCGTCCCCGGAACCGGCCGGCCCGCGCTTCCGCAGCGGTCCTCCGTGGGCGTACCGTGGCCATGCGGTGGCGCGTCCGCCGGGTGCCACCGGATCCGCGTCGGCACGCCCCGCCGGAGGCCGCGATGACAGACCGGATGGCCTTCCTCACCACTGCGCGCGCGGAGCGCGCGCGGCGGGACGTGCGGAAGCGGCTGCACGACTGGCAGGAGGTCTACCGGGAGGGCGCGCTCCTGCCCGTGGTCGGCGGGCAGGCGGCCCGCTGCATGGACTGCGGGCTGCCCTTCTGCCACAACACCTGCCCGCTCGGCAACGTCATACCGGACTGGAACCGGCTGGTGGCGGTCGAGGGCTGGCGAGCCGCGGCCGCACGCCTGCTGGCGACCGACAACTTCCCCGAGTTCACCGGTCGGCTGTGCCCGGCGCCCTGCGAGAGCGCGTGCGTGCTGGCGATCGACGGGGAGGCCGTGACGATCAGGAACATCGAGCTGGCGATCGCCGACCGGGCGCGGGACGAGGGCTGGGACCGCCCGCAGCCGCCCGACCGGACCACCGGGCACCGGGTGGCGGTGGTCGGTTCGGGACCGGCCGGGCTGGCGGCGGCGCAGCAGCTGACCCGCGCCGGGCACGCCACCACGGTGTACGAGCGGGCCGACCGCCTCGGCGGGCTGCTGCGCTACGGAATCCCGCCGTTCCGGCTGGAGAAGCACCGCCTGGACCGCCGGCTCGACCAGATGCGGGCCGAGGGCACCGTCTTCCGCACCGGGACGTGCGTCGGCCGGGACGTTCCGGCTGACGAGCTGCGGGCCGGATGCGACGCGCTGGTGGTCGCGGTCGGCGCCACCGCCTGCCGGGAGCTGCCGGTGCCGGGGCGCGCGCTTCCCGGCGTGTGCCAGGCGATCGGCTACCTGACCTGGTCGAACCGGGTGGACGAGGGCGACCGCCCGGCCCCGGGGGTGTCCGCCGAGGGCCTGCACGTGGTGATCGTCGGCGGCGGGGACACCGCGTCGGACTGCGCCGGCACGGCGCTGCGGCAGCGGGCCGCGTCCGTCACCCAGCTCGACATCAATCCGCGCCCGCCCGCGCGCCGGGCGGACGGGCAGCCCTGGCCGGTCCATCCGAAGGTCTACCGGGAGACGACCTCGCACGAGGAGTGCGCCGCCGCGGCGGCCGGGCCGAGGGTGTTCGCGGCGACGACTGTCGCGTTCGACTCCGGCCCGGACGGTCGGCTCGCCGCCGTCCGCTTCGCCGGCGCCGACCCGCGGGACCGCAGCCCGCGGAGCGGCACCGAGCGCACCCTCCCCGCGGAGCTGGCCCTCCTCGCGCTGGGTTTCACCGGCCCCGACCCGGACCAGCCGCTGACGGTCCAGCTCGGCCTCGCCACCGGCCCGGACGGTGCCCTCGACCGGGACGACGGGTTCGCCACCGGCACCGAGGGCGTCTTCGTCGCCGGGGACGCCGGGCGCGGACAGTCGCTGATCGTGTGGGCGATCGCCGAGGGCCGGTCGGCGGCCGCGGCGGTGGACCGCTACCTGCGCGGCGACACCGAACTCCCGGCGCCGATACGGGCGTCGGCGCGGGCGCTCACCCTGTGAACGGGCCGTCCCGCCGCACCGGGGCAGCCGCGGTTCCGGGCACCGGCCGGGAAACGGCACTGCCGCGCCGCCGGGAGGGGTCCCGGGCGGCGCGGCAGTGCCGGTGCAGCACTGAGGCTGCGGCAGTGGTGGTGCGGTGGCGGGTCAGGCCGAGAAGTAGCCGATCAGGTCGGCGACGACGTCGGTGCTGCCCCACTGGTTGGCGAACGACACCCGGCCGTCCACCACCGGGACCATCACCAGCGCGGAGACGACGTCCCCCGGCCGGTAGTTGATGTTCGAGGCGTCCGGACGGACGGTCCCGTGCGGGAAGACCGTCAGGAAGCTGGTGTTGCTGGGCCAGACGACGGTGACGTTCAGCAGCGCCGAGGTCACACCGCTGTAGGGCACGCCCTCGACCCCGGACACCTTGACGCTCACGACGTCGCCGTCGCCGCCCAGGGTGCCGGCGCGGGCGCCGGTGCCGTCCCGGGTGTCGAGCAGCCGCACGAGGTTCGACGGCGTGTAGGTCGCGCCGGAGCCGGAGTAGTAGCCGACGACGTCGACCCCCAGGTCCGCCTCGCCCCACGCGTTGCGCAGGTCGACCCTGCCGTCCGCCCCGACCGGGACGGTGACCAGGTTCGACACGTTCTGCCCCGCCGCGTAGTTGACGCTCGACGCGTCCGGCACCGGATCGCCGTGCGGGTACACGGTGAGGTAGCTGGTCCGGGACGGGTTGACGGCCGACACGCTCATCACGACCGCCGTCACACCGGTGGCCGGCACACCGGCCACACCGGTCACCTTCAGCGGCACGACGCCGCCCCAGCCGACCCGGCCGGCGGGTGCGCCGACGCCCAGGACGGTGTTCAGGATGCGCGTCGGGTTGACCGGGCTCAGCAGCGAGCCCGCGCCGCCGTCGGTGTAGTACCCGGCGATGTCGACCCCCAGGTCCACCTCGCCCCACGCGTTGCGCAGGTCCACCTTGCCGCCGTTCGCCAGCGGGACCGTCACCAGGTTGGTGACGATCTGGCCGGCGGCGAAGCTGACGGTCGGCAGGTCCGGCACCGCCTGGCCGCTCGGGTAGACCGAGACGGCGCTGTTGCGGGTCGGGTTGACGGCCGTCACGTTCATCACGACCGCCGTCACACCGGTGGCCGGCACACCGCCGACACCGGCGACCTGGAGCGGCACCACGCCGCCCTGGCCGACCCGCCCGGCGGGCGCGCCGACACCCGACACCGTGTTCAGGATGCGCGAGGGCGACACGGGCACGAAGCGGCCCTTCGTCGGCGTCGGCGCGGCCGTCACCGTGAAGGCCCTGGGCAGGCTGGTGGCACCGGACCCGTAGGTGTCCAGCACCATGTCGAAGGTCCCGGGCTGCAGGCTGAAGGTGTCGACCAGGACGTGCAGCTCGGTCCCCTGGGGGTTCACCGAGAGCGGCCACATGAGCGGCTGGGCGCTGTCCCAGGTGCCGCTGCGGACCAGCTTCAGCTTGGTCGCCAGGGTGAGGCCGCTGCCGCGGACCACGGCCTGGACCTGCGTCCCGGCCGCACCGGTGGCGGGCGCGATCGAGCGCAGCCACAGGGCCGGGCCGGGCTGGACGGAGCAGCTGCCGCACGTCCCGCGGAGGCTGTACTCGACCGGTGTCGCCACCTTGGCCGCGCTGAACAGCAGCAGGGCCTGCCCGGCGGTGGCCGTGGCGGTCGCCTGGCAGCGGGAACCGGTCAGACCGTCGCTGCTGGGGCTGTTGTAGTTGACGTTGTAGTAGCCGGAGCAGTAGTAGTCGGCGGAGTCGGAGCCGCCCCACTTGACCGGGTCGAGCAGGCGCAGGGCCGGCTGTTCGAGGGAGGAGGTGCTGCTGGTGACGCCCTGGACGTTGAGGGCCTGCGACGGCTTCATGTCCACCACCGCGCAGAAGCCGGCGGCGGACTCCGTGAGCAGCCCGTTGCGCAGGGGGAAGCCCTCCACCGAGACGGGGTTGGCGGTGCACTCCGGCGCCCAGCCGTTCGCCGTGCCGACCTTCCAGGTGTCCAGGGCGGCGTGGATGTCCTTGCCCTGGTACCCGGACGCGATCGCGAGCACGGTGTAGGAGGTGCTGCCGGTGACGCGGCACTCGTAGGTGCAGAGGGCCTTGCCGCCCGCGTCCAGGATCTGCGTGTACACGCTGGCCTCGTACCGGTTGGCGGTCGACCGGATGCCCAGCAGGAACTTGTCGGTGGCGGCGGCGTCCACGCGGAAGCAGCGCGCGTCCAGCGAGGAGGTCAGGTCCACCGGGGTGGAGCGGCCGCCGACCGTGGTCGCGTTGGGGACGATGCAGTCCGCGCTCGACGAGATGTCCCGGCGGACCAGCTTGTAGCTGTCGCCCCAGCGGTTGTCGGTCAGCAGCGCGGTGTACGGGACACCGGCCTCCAGGCGGCAGGTGATGAACGAGTTCAGGAAGGTCTCACAGGCCACGTCGCCCTTCGGGTCGACGACCTTCAGATTGCCGTAGAACTGGTTCTGGCTGCTGCTGTAGTCGGCCATCTCGTAGGTGGAGTGCTGATCGGCCGGGAGGCTGAAGCAGGCCTGGTCGACAGCCGCGGTCAGCGTCGTCTCCGCACCCCAGCTGCCGTCGAAGCCGGTCCGCGCCCACGGGGCGCAGCCGGCCAGCGCTCCGGTCCGGTGGACCACCAGCTGGAACGCCTGGTTCGAGGTGCCGCTCACCAGGGCGCGGAACGGCGCGGTACCGGTCAGCTTGCAGACGGTGAAGGAGGATTCGCCGCCGCACTGCCTGGCTCCGGCGGCGTCGTAGACGGTGACGCCGAGGCCGTACCCGTCCGCGGGCTTCCGGTCGAGGAAGTAGAGGCCGTTGCCGGTGGCCGTCGGGAGGGTGAGGCAGCGCGCCTCGCCGGGCGCACCGAAGGTGCCGGTGACCGGACCGGACACCAGCCCGGTGTCGCCGGTCGCGGTGCAGCCGCGGCCCTCCTTGTCCGAGCGGAGCACCAGGCCGAAGGCGCCGACGGCCGGGGTACTCGCCCCGACCACCCAGGTGTAGTCACCGGGGGCCAGCACGCAGCCGGTGCCCTTCCAGCAGTCGCCGAAGAGCTGGACCGTGTCGGGGCCGAAGAGCTGGCCGCCGACGTAGGTGCCGTCGGCCTTGACCGAGAAGAAGGAGTAGGGCCCCGACTCGGTCACCCGCAGCGTGCGGCAGCGCGCGACCGGGCTCAGGTCCGGAGCGGTGTCGAACGCCTGGGGCTGCACCACCGCGCAGCCCTCCGGGCGGGAGAGCCGGGCGAGGGAGAGGTCGTACTCGGGTGCCGGCTGGTAGCCCCGTCGGACGCTGACCCGGTAGGGAGCCTGCCCGGTGAGCTTGCAGTCGGCCTCGGACGACGGGGTGCAGACCGCGGCACCGGCCGCGTCGAGGACGGTCAGGCCGACCTGGTACTTCTGGTCGTAGGCCCGCAGCACGTCTCCGGCGGCCAGGCCGACCGGCGCGTAGCAGTCGCCCACGGCGCCGGCCGGCAGCGAACCGTGCAGCGTCGCCGGGGCGGCCAGCGTGAGGTCGGCGGCGGCCACCGTCCTGCAGGTGCCCGGCGAGAGCAGCGGCTGGTAGGCGATGGAGAAGGCCTGGGCCGAGCCGCCGTTCTCCTTCGCCCGGAGCGTGTACGTGCCCGCCTGGGTGGTGTCGCAGCGGTACAGCTCGGATCCCGAGTACCCGCCCATCGGCTTGTCGCACACCTGGGCGGTGCCGTCCGGCGCGAGCAGGGTCAGGCCGACCCAGCTCGTCGTGACGGTCTGGAGGAAGAGCACGTCCCGCGGCTGCGTCAGCGTGAACGAGAACGTGGCGGTCTCACCCGAGCCGAGCGCGCACGCGGTCACGGCGTTCGCGGTCAGCGTCGCCGGGCAGGGGCCGGTCGGGTCGGCCTGCCGGAGCTCGCCGACGGCGGCCTCCGACGCGGCCTTCGGATCCGCCGCGGACGGGACCGCGGGCGCGGCCGTCGGCTCAGCGCTGGGCGCCGCGGACGGCGCGGCGGCCGTCGGCCCGGCTGCGGGCGCGGCGGACGGGTTCGTGCCCGGGTTCGTGCCCGGGTTCGTGCCCGGGTTCGTGCCCGCGCCCGGCTGCGGCGAGGCGGTCGCCGCGGGCGGCGCCTCCACGGCGGCGGCGGAGCCGGTCTGGCCGACCAGCGTGGCCAGGACGGCGAGCAACAGGACGCCCGGAGCGGCCGTACCCGCTCTTCTCCGCCCCCGTCGCGTGCGGCTGCCCGATGGCAGCGGCTTCATGGTTCCCCCTCTTCTGTGCCCGGCTCCCATGACGATCACCGGAGTTCGTGGGCAGGCGGATTCTAGCCACCAGCACCGACGGACCGTCACGCGGATGGGGGCGGGCAAACGAACAGAGCGTCACTTCGCACGTGATCCCGGCCACAGCGCGAAGCGCCGCTCCCGTCGCCCCCTGCGGAATGCCGACGCGGCGACTCCGGCAGCGGGGCTCCGGGACGGGGTCGACCGGGGCCTCCCCCACCCGGTCCAGGTGACGGTCCAGGGCTCCGGGCGCGCGTCGACAGCCGGGCGCAGGCACCGGCCGGCGATCGGCCCGGCCCGGTGGCGACGGTCCAAGGTCGGCGGTCGGCGGGTGGCGGTTCGCGGTCCCAGGAACCGGCCGGAAGCCCGGCGGGCTGTCGTGGACCTCCGGTGAAGCGGTCAGCTGTTCCCGGCGCTGCGGTCCTCCACGAACTGCTTGAAGCGGCGCAGGTCGCCCCGGACCTGCCGGTCGAGCACCCCCAGCTTGTCGGCGGCCTTCTCGGCCAGGCCGGTGGGCTCGAAGGCCATGGTCATCGTGACCCGTGTCCGGTCGGCGCCGAGCGGCTCGAAGTCGACCGCGCCGCTGTGCTTCGCGGTCTCGCCAGTGCTGCGCCAGGCGACCCGCTCGTCGGGCACCCGCTCGACGATCTCGGTGTCGAACTCCCGGAACAGCCCGGCGATCCTCACCTGCCAGTGGGCGTGGAGGTCGTCCAGCTGTCTGACCTCCTCCACGGCCTCCATGAACTGCGGGAACTCCTCGAAGGTCGCCCACTGGTCATAGACGACGCGGATCGGCACGTCCACGTCGATCGACTCCGCCACCCTGCTCATCGCCACACCTCTCCGCGCTGTCCCGAGCACGCCGCCGGACCGGGGATCCGCAGCCGGCACCACCTTCCATCTTGGCCCTCCACAGGGCAGCGGCAACCGCCCGACCCGCGGGCGGGCGGGGTGGGCTCCCGGGGCCGGGTCCGGCGCCGGGGGTCCGGCCCCGGTCAGGCGTGCGCGGCCAGGCCTGCGCGGCGGTCCCGGGCGGACCGGACCGGCGGACCGGACCCGACAGGCGCGTGCCGACGTGTTCGCGCCCCGTGGCCGCCCTCGCGCCCCCGCGATCGCCGGTCCGAGGACGGCACGGCGCCGGGGAACGCCGACGGTCAGGCTCCCGAGCCGGACCCGGGCACCGGGCACCGGGCACCGGGCACCGGGCACCGGGCACCGGGCACCGGGCACCGGGCACCGGGCACCGGGAAGCACAAGCAGCAGTGACCGACCGTGCCGCCCTTACCGCCCGAGTCGCGCGCAAGCAGCCGCAACACGACGCCGGACGGCGCTCCGGCAGCCACGGGTCGCGCGCACGAACCCCGCCCGGAAGACGGGAGCCCAGGCTCGCCCGGCGGTCGGCCGCCGGGGTTCGACAGGACCGACGCCAAGCAGCGGCTCTCAGGCCGAGGTCAGATGCCGTCTTCGCGCAGGGCAGCACGGACCAGAGCAACGTCCGTAGCGGGTACGGCGAGTTCCCGGTAGCGATCGGCGGCTCGCACGGACAGCAGACGGAACACTCCGCCGTCGACCCGTCCGCTTCCGGGGCCGGTGACCGGCCCCGCCCCGTGAACGTGGAACGGGGCAACCAGGGCGACGGCTCCACCGGATCTGCCGAGGAGACGTGCGGTGGGGCCGGGCGTGCGACGGGACCGGGCGTGCGGTGGACCGGGCGCGGTCCCCGCCGGCGGTCAGGCCAGCTCGGCTGCCAGCAGCGAAGCCGCAGCGGCGACCAGTGGTTCGTCCGGCGGTGCGGCGCTGTCGTGCTTGGTCGACAGCACGGCCATCACGATCGCTCCCCGGCCCGGAGGCCAGGCGATGCCCACGTCGTCGGTGGTGCCGTAGCCGCCCGTCCCGGTCTTGTCCGCGACGGTCCAGTCCCCGGGCAGCCCCGCTCGGAAGCGGTTCCCACCGGTCGTGTTGGCCAGCAGCCAACCGGTCAGGATCTCGCTGTCCCGTGCTTCGAGCGCGTCGCCCAGGACGAGCCCGGCGAAGGTCCGGCCGATCGCGCGGGGGCTCGACGTGTCGGTCACGCGTCCCGGCTCCGCCGAGTTCAGCCCGGGCTCCCACCGGTCGAGCCGGGTCACCTCGTCGCCGACGGAACGGCAGAAGCGGGTGACCGCGTCCGGGCCTCCGAGTTCGCGCAGGAGGAGGTTCGCCGCCCCGTTGTCGCTGTACTCGACGGCTGCCGCGCACAGGTCCGCGACGGTCATGCCGCGCGCGAGGTTCTCGGGCCGGGCCGTGATCGGCGCGTAGCCCGAGCCCGTGACCTCCTCCGCCGTGTACCGGATGCGCTCGGCGAGGAACTCACCGTCCCGGTCGAGGTCCCTCAGGACCGCGGCCACGGCGATCGTCTTGAACGTCGAGCACACCGGGAACAGTTCGTCCGCGCGGTGGCGGACGGTCCTGCCGGTGGCCGTGTCGCAGGCGAAGACTCCCAGTCGTGCGGCATGCGCCTGTTCGAGGGCACGCAGCCGTCCGGAGATCCCTCCGCCGCCGCCCGTGCCCTGTGCGAAGGCCCCGGGGCCGGCGGGGAGAACCGTGGCAACGGCCGTCCCGGCGGCCCCGGTGAGAACGCCTCGCCGACTCGGACGCGGTTCCATGGTCGTTCCTCCCTCTGCTCGTGCCGGCCGTGTTGCTCATGCGGCCGCCGGCCCGTTCGGGGCCCCGGACCTCGGGCCTCAGGGCCCCGGGATACCGAACTCTGCCACGAGGGACGGGGATCGGCGCGAAGGCCGTGCCCCCGGGTGTGTTGCGAACGGGCACGGTGGTCGTCAACTCCCGTACTCCGGGCCGGAATCGGACCGCCGCCCGGAGCTACGGCGCCGCCGGGACGGACACCGGCGAGGAACCTCCGGGTAGCAGCAGGTTCGGCGCCCCGCCGCCGTCCGCCGGAACGGTCCAGACGTCGCTGCCCTTCCCGTCCCGGCCCGGCAGCGCGTAGCCGAGGGTGCCCCCGTCGAGCCAGGCCGCCTGGTCGTCCACGCTGCGCGACTCGGCCAGCGGGTACTCGCGCATCCCGGCCAGCTCCAGGACGTGGAGCCGCCAGGGCGCGGCCGGGTCGGCCGAGACCTTCTTCTTGAAGGCGATCCGGGTGCCGTCCGGCGAGAGCGAGGGGCACTCGACGTTCTCCCGCAGCGTCCGGGCCGACCACGCCCGGAGGTCGCCCTCGACCAGGTGGGTCCGGCCGCCGGTCGAGACGGTGGCGTAGAAGCGGTTGTCGTCGGCGGCGAAGTTGACGCCCCAGTAGTTGACGTCGGCGGCGTGGTAGCGGGTGCCGCCGACGGTCAGCGGGATGGACTCGACCGACTTGACCAGGTACCCGGTGCGCAGGTCCAGGATCGACGTCCGGGTGGAGAAGCTCCCGGACGCGTACGAGTCCCCCACGGCGAAGGTGGTCCAGGAGAGCAGCTGTCCGGAGGCCGACACCCGGGCCCGGTTCGGGATGCCGGGCACCGTCACCGTCTGGATCTCGGTGAACCGCCGGTCGTACACCACCGCCTGGGTGCGGGCCGGGACGCCGGGCAGCGCCCGCAGGCACAGGGCCCGGTCGCCCGCGGCGTAGAACCGGGCGCAGGACGGCCCGTCCGGCGCCCCTTCACCGCGGGCGACCCGCCCGGTGGCGGTGTCCCGGTAGTAGATTCCGGACTCGTTCAGGGTGAACGAGCTCTCCGCCGCGACGAGTCGAGGTCCGCCGCCGCGCTGCCGGGCGTGCAGCACGTACCCGAGCGAACCGCCCAGCAGGACCAGGACGGCGATCACCAGCACCGTCGAACGCGCCTTCACGCGGCCTCCCTTCCCGGCAGGATCCGCCATGCGGCGGCGAGGGCGGCGGCCAGCGCGAGGGCGGCCACCGCGAGGGCGGGGCGCAGCCCCCACCACGTCCAGGCGGCGCCGAACCCGGCCGCGCCGACCAGCCGGGCCAGTGCCTGGCCGGTCTGGAGCACGGCGAGCCCGCCCGCCCGGCCGTCCGGCGGCAGTACCGGTCCGGCGAGCGCCATCAGCACGCCGTCCGTGGCGGCGTAGAAGACGCCCAGGAGCACCAGGGTGAGCACGGCGGTCGGCCACCCCAGCGGGGCCATCAGGACGAGGTAGGCCGTGAGCAGTGCGCCGTGCCCGCAGAGGAAGGGGGTGCGCCGGCCGGTCCGGTCCGCGAGCCGGCCGGCCGGTACGGCCAGCAGCAGGTAGCAGGCCGCCGCGCCGAGCGGCAGCAGCGGGAAGAGCAGGGGCGGCAGGTCCAGGCCGCGCTGGAGCAGGAGGTAGAGGAAGGAGTCGCCGATCGTCGCGGCTCCCAGCAGCGCGGCGGCCGTGACCACCCGCCGGAACACCGGGTCGCCGAGCGCCCCGGTCCTCCTCCTGGCCGGCTTCGGCACAGCGGCCGGCCGGGACGCGACGCCCGGCTGGGACGCGACGCCCGGTCGGGAGGCAAGGCCCGGCCGGGGCCCGGCGGTCTGCTTCGGCAGGACCGGAGGCTTCGGCAGGCCCGCCGGGGCCGCCGTCCCGGCCGGGACGAACAGCACCAGCACCAGTACCCCGAGCAGCCCGGTGGCGAAGCTGACCACGAACACCGCGTCGTACGCGTCCGCCGTCGCCCACAGCACCGCGAACGCGACCAGCGGGCCGAGCAGTGCCCCCGTGGTGTCCATCGCCCGGTGCACGCCGAACGCCCGGCCGAGCGCCTCCGGCGGTGCGCTGAGCGAGATCAGCGCGTCCCGGGGCGCGGTCCGCACGCCCTTCCCGAGCCGGTCGGCGGCCAGTGCGGCGGCGATCCCGCCGGCCGCCCCGCCGGCGAGCAGCAGCCCGAGCCGGGAGAGCGCCGAGAGCAGGTAGCCGGCCCCGGCGACCGTCCGGTGCCGGCCGCCGCCCCGGTCGGCGAGCCTGCCGCCGAGGAGTCGGACCAGTGCCGTGGCGCCGTTGAACAACCCGTCGAAGAAACCGAACTGGAGTGGTGAGAGGCCGAGCCCCAGCACCAGGTAGAGCGGCAGCACGGCGGTGACCATCTCCGAGGAGACGTCGGTGACCAGGCTGACCGCACCGAGCGCGATGACCGTGCCGGGGACGCGCCGCCCCACCCCGGCGGGGCGGAGCGGCGCGTCCGAACGGCGGCCGGTGGTGGCCAGGTACATCATCAGTGGCAGCTGTACTTCGGGGAGGCGTCCTTGACCTGGCCGTCCGTTCCGACGTAGCTCCAGCCGTACCCGGAGTCGGTGAAGTCCAGCTTCAGCACGCCGTACTCACCGCTGATCCGCTTCTGGCTGTTCGGCTGCACCTGCTCGATCGGGTAGGGCTCGGCGCCGCCCATCCCGCCGACGACCTCGACGATCCCGTCCGCGGTGGCCTTCCCGTCCGGGTCCTGCGGGGCGAACCGCTCGTAGTGGTGGTCGTGCCCGTTCAGCACCAGGTCGGCCCTGGCGCCGTAGAGGATCTTCCACACCGGCCGGGAGACCGGGTCGTTGCCGTGCCCGCCGGAGGAGTACAGCGGGTGGTGCCAGTAGGCGGCGACGCACTTCTTCGCGTTGGCCGCCAGGTCGGCCTTCAGCCAGTCGATCTGGGCGCTCTGGTCGAAGGCGTTGGAGTCCAGCGCGACGAAGTGCCAGTTGCCCTCGTCGAAGCTGTACCAGCTCTTGCCCTGCGGGTAGGCGACGGCGCCGAAGTACGACTTGTACCCGGCGAGCGACCCGGCCGGGTCGTAGGTCTCGTGGTTGCCCGGCACGGGATGGGTCTTCGCCTTGAACGCACCCCAGCTCTTGTCGTAGTAGTTCCGGAAGTCCGACAGCCGGGCGTCGTCGTACTGGTTGTCACCCATCGTCAGGTAGAACTTCGGGCCGATCTGCTGGGCCAGCGCGGCGGTCTTCGGGTGCGCGCAGCCGCTGTCCGAGGCGGTGCACTGCGCGGCGATGTCACCCGCCGCGACCACCGTGAACGCCCCGCCCGGCGACGGCCCGCCGTCCGGCACCCCGTACACCTCCATCTCGAACAGCGAGTAGCCGTACGACGTTCCGCGCGCCGTGCCGTACATCCGGACGTAGCGGCCCTTCCCGGCCAGCCCCGTCCAGTCGTCGGTCGCGCCGTTGCCGGCCTTCTCCTCCGCCAACGGCGTCCAGGTCACCCCGTCCGCCGACACCTCCAGGCGGTAGGCCTTCGCGTACGCGGCCTCCCAGCTCAGCTTCACCCGCGAGACACGGGCACTCCCTCCGAGGTCGACCCGCAGCCACTGCGGGTCCTTCCCCTCCGCACTCGCCCACCGCGAGGTGGCGCTCCCGTCGAACGCCTTCCCCGCCTCGTACGACGACCCCTCCGTGGACGAGGCCGTCGCGGCCTTCCCCTGCGAGATCAGCGGATCGGCCGCCGCTCCCGCCTGCCCGGACCAGCCGAGCAGCAAGCCGCCGAGCAACGCGAGGACGGCGACGAACACACCGACATGGACAGGCCTTACCGAGACACCCAGACGCATCACTGGACTCCCTGACCTTGAGAAACGGCGAGAGCTGGACACCGGTGCACGCCGCACGCGCGCCACCGGGCAAGCGGCGACCGCACCACCGCAGCGGCCGGGTCAGAGCTCTCACTGAGCGCGTCACGCCCCGTCCGGAGCAGGCGCCGCGCCAAGCCGCCAGCCGACAGCGTAGTAGAAAGTAAAGTTTCCTACCAATAGTCGAGCAGTGCCGAACTTCCGTCCGAATCAAGGTTCGTGGGCATCTCGGCCGCCCGGCCACACCCCGGTCACGCCCCGGCCACCCCGGCTACACCGGTCGGACGCGCGGGGCGGCGAAGACCCCGTCGGGGCCGAAGACCAGCCGGCCGAAGTTGTCCGCGATGCGGCGGTGGCCGGCGGGGTCGGGGTGGATCTCGTCGGGCAGCGGCAGCTCGTCGTAGTCGGCCAGGCCGTAGAGGGCGCGGCCGTCCAGGTGGTGCAGGTGCGGATCGTCGGCGGCGCGCTCGGCGACGATCCGTGCCAGCTCCTCGCGGATGACGGTGAGGGTCAGCCGCCCGGCCGCGCGTTCGGCGGGGTCGCCGGTGGCCCTGAACCGCAGGGTGCCGGCCGAGAAGTCCGGCGCCAGCGGGCCGGGGGTGTCCTCCTGGACCGGGCACAGGACGGCGGAGACGACCAGCAGCGGGGTGGTCGGGTGCCCCTCCCGGATCGTGTCGAGGAACCCGTGGACGGCCGGGCCGAAGGCGCGCAGGCGCATCGTGTCCGCGTTGACGATGTTGATGCCGATCTTGAGGCTGATCAGGTCGGCCGGGGTGTCGCGGATCGCGCGGGCGGTGAAGGGGTCCAGCAGGGCGCTGCCGCCGAAGCCGAGGTTGACCAGGTCGACACCCGCCTCGCGAGCCGCCAGGACGGGCCAGACCACGGTGGGGCGGCCGGCGTTCGAGCCGTGGCTGATGGAGCTGCCGTGGTGGACCCAGGTCCGGCGCCCGGTCGGCGGCGCGGGCTCGACCGGGGCGTCGGTGCGCAGGGCGATCAGCTCGGTGATCTCGTTGTGCGGCAGCCAGATCTCGACGGTCTTGTCGTGGTCCGGCAGGCCGGTGAACCGCGCCGTCCCGGGCGGGCCCTCGACCAGCTCGGCGGCACCGGTGGCCAGGTCGGTCACCCTGGTGTTGCCCCCGGCGACGGCGGTCCGCCCGGCGGGCCGGCCGTCGACGAGGAGCTCGTAGACGCCGTCGGGCACGGCCGGCATGCCGGGGTAGGCGCGCTTGGTGGGCAGCGTGTCCAGCTCGACGGTGGTCGCGCGGGTGCGGAACACCAGGTGCACGCCGGAGGGCTGGGCCTGGGCCATGGCGAGCTGCTCGTCGGGGATCTGACGGCGCGCCCGGGCGGGCAGCCGATGCGGCAGCAGTCCGCGGGCGGTCCGTTCGGCGTCGAGGTGCCCGCGGAGCAGGTCCGCGGTGACGGGGGTGGTGATCGGGGCGGCCATCGGGCTGGTGTCGGTGCTCATGGTTCCTGTGGTTCCTGTGGTTCCGGTGGTTCCTGCGGTTCCGGTTCGGTGGGTCGGGGTGGCCGGGGCATCCGGCTCGGCGGCCTGCTCGGCGACCGCCCCGGCCTTGGAGGGGCAAAGCTCAGCGGGCCGTCCAGGTCCGCAGCAGGGTGTCGAGGGAGTCGACGACCCAGTCCCAGGAGTCCTGCGGATCGACGGCGGTGTGGCTGAAGCCGCCTGCCGCCTCCAGGCTGACGTAGCCGTGGAAGACGCTGCCGAGCAGGCGGACCGCGTGCGTCTGGTCCGGCTCGGCCAGGTCGTACCCGCGCAGGATCGCCCGGGTCATCCGGGCGTGCCGGACCCCGGCGCCGGCGGCGGCCGTCGGCGGATCGAGCCTGTACCGCGCGGCGTCGTACCGCCCGGGGTGCTGCCGGGCGTAGTCCCGGTAGGCGTCGGCGAAGGCGGCCAGGGCGTCCTTGCCGGCGCGCCCGGCGATCGCGTCGGCCGCGCGGTCGGCCAGCTCCTCCAGCGCGAGGAGGGCGATCCGCGTCTTGAGGTCGTGCGAGCTGCGGACGTGCGAGTACAGGCTCGCGACCTTGACGTCGAAGCGGCGGGCGAGCTCGGAGACGGTGACCTGCTCGAAGCCGACTTCGTCGGCCAGCTCCGCGCCGGCGCGGGTCAGTCGCTCGGCGGTCAGTCCCACCCGGGCCATGGATCTCACTCCGTCCACCTGCAGCATGATGCCGTCTTCCTAAAGGCTTTAGGTTTTCACCATACATGTGCAGGCTGTGGCGCGCAGGCGGCTCAGGGCAGGCGGCACCGGCGAGGCGGTTCCGGCGAGGTGACTCAGGGCAGGTGACACAGGGCGGGCGGCTCAGGGCAGGCGGGCGGGTGCCGGGCGGCGCGCTCAGCCCTCCGGCTCGCGCTCCTCCAGCGAGGCGGCCGTCTCCAGCGACCGCCGCAGGGCGGCCCCGAACATGCCGGGGGCGGCCTCGGCGAGGGCGCGGCGGAGGGCGACGGACTCCTCGGCGGCGGCCAGGCCCTCCGCCCGCCGCCCCTCCTCCCCCAGCCGGACGGCGAGGTTGTTGAGCGCCATGGCGAGGTCCGGCAGGAACGCGTCGGGGAACTCCCCGGCGAGGCCGCGGAAGTGGGCCACGGACTCCTCGGCGGCCGCCAGCCCCTCCGCCGGCCGCGCCTCCTCCCCCAGCCGGACGGCGAAGCTGTTGAGGGCGTTGGCGAGGTAGGGGAGGTAGGCGTCGGGGTACGTCCCGGTGAGCGTGCGGTAGTGGGTCACGGCCTCCTCGACGGCCGTCAGCGCCTGGGCGGGCCGCCCCACCTCGCCCAGCAGCACGGACAGGTTGTTGAGGCCCTCGGCGAGATCGGCGAGGTGGGCCTCGGGCGCCGCCTCGGCGAGCGCGCGGCGGGTGGTGACGGACTCCTCCAGGAGGACCAGCCCCTCCTCCGGCCGCCCCACCCGTCGGAACCGGACGGCGAGGGTGTTGAGCGCCATGGCGAGGTCCGGCAGGTGGGCCTCGGGCGCCGCCCCGGCGAGGGCGCGGAAGTGGCCCACGGCCTCCTCTGCGGCCGCCAGCCCCTCCGCCTCCCGCCCCACCCCGCCCAGCAGCACGGACAGGTTGTTGAGGGCCTGCGCGAGGTCGGGCAGACGGGCGTCGGGGTCCGCCTCGGCGAGGGCCCGGCAGACGGCCACGGCCTCCTCCGCCGAGGGCACGCCCTCCGCCGCCCGTCCCGTCGCGTTCAGCAGCAGGGACACGTTGCCCAGGATCCGGGCCAGCGCGGGCGCGTAGGTGTCGGGATCCGTCCCGGCGAGGGTCCGGTAGCGCTCGACCGCGTCCCGGCCGGTTGCCAGCGCCTCCGCCCGGAGTCCCACCGCGTCCTGCCAGCCGGCGAGGTTGGCGAGGGCCTGCGCGAGGGCCGGCAGGTGGGTGTCGGGGTCCGCCTCGGCGAGGGCGCGTCGGATGGCGACGGACTCTTCGACCGCGGACAGGGCGTCCGCCGGCCGCCCCGCCTTCCCGACATCGACGGAGAGGTTGCCGAGGACCTGCGCGAGCGCGGGCAGGTGGGTGTCGGGGTCCGCCTCGACGAGGATCCGGTAGTGCGCGACGGCTTCCTGGCTCGCCACCAGGGCCTCCGCCCATCGCCCCGTGTCACCGAGCCGGACGGAGAGGTCGTTCAGGGCCGTGGCGAAGCCGGGAAGGTTCGCGACCGGGTCGGACTCCGCGAGGCCCCGGTGGCGGTCGGCGCGGACTCCGGCGAGCCTGGCGGCCGTGGCGGCGAGGCGCCTGGTGGCGGCGGGGAGCAGCGCGTATAGCTCGTCCAGCCGGAGGAGGGGGACGGCGGGGTCCGCGACGATGGTGTCGAGGGCGTCGGTGAGTGGCCGGGGGTGGTCGGTGCGGGTGGCCGTGGTGACGATGTGGGCGGCCAGCTCCCCGTGGTGGCGCAGGCAGAGGTCGGTGAGCCGGGTGTCGAGGCGGTGCCGGAAGACGGGGTGGGCGGCGGCGCGGCTGTAGACGGTGAGCAGTTGCTCCGCCTGACCCGGGTCGGCGCCCGCGAGGAGGTGGGAGGCGAGGCCGGGGTCGGCCTCCAGGGTTCGGCCGATGTGGCGTTCGGCGAGGCGGTCGGGCTGGAGGGCGCCCCAGGGAGCCCCGGGGGCCGGGGCGGGGTAGAGGGCGGCGAGCCATGCGGTGACCTGGTCGCGGCGGTCGCGGGTCTGGTCGGCGAGGGCGGGCAGGCGCCGCCACAGCCGGTCGGCCTGTTCGTCGTCGGCCGCGCCCGCCAAGTGGGCGGCGGCGAGTGCGGTCTCCAGGGTGGCGGTGTTCAGCGCGGGGCTCAGGCCGCGGGCGGTGGCGCCGTTCCGCCAGTAGCGGTGCTCGTGTCCGAGCAGCCGGTCCTCCACCGCCTGGGCCTCGTCGTGCGCGGCGCCGCTGCCGCCCGCCCCGTCGGGGTCACCGGGCTCCGGGCCGTCGGGCCCCGGGCCGTCGGACGGGGGGAGCGTGATGTCGAGGAGGTCCGCGAGGGCGGTCATGTGGAGGGTGAGGGCGTTGCCGTAGGCGCCCTGGTCCAGCCTCCTCGGCGGCAGGCCGGCCGCGGCCGCGGCCCAGTCGTGGCCGGCGAGGCCGTCGACCAGCGGAAGGGCGGCGGCCAGCGCGCGGGCGGCGTCGTGGTAGAGGCGGACCCGCAGCTCCGGATCGTCCTCCAGCGGGGCGAGGCGGTGGGTACGGGCGTGGGTGAGGTGGTCCTCGGCGAGGCGCGTCGCGATGCGGGCGTGGCGCCACCAGTCGCCGTCGGTGCGGGCCGGCAGCAGGAGTTTGAGCGGCGTGCCTCCGGGGTGCTCGGCGGCGGCCTCGACGAGCGCGGTGAGCTGGTCGGCGCGGGTTTCGGCGTAGTCGAGGACGACCAGCAACGGCCGTGCGGCGTACCGCAGTTCGCGCAGTTGCTGTGGGGCGGCGGTCGCGCGCGGCCACAGGACCGCCCAGCCCTCGGCGGCCAGCAGGGCGCCGAGCCGGTGGGCGAGTCGGGTCTTGCCCTGTCCGCCGGGCCCGTGCAGGAGCCACGCGCCGAACCCGGCCGTCCTGCACCAGGCCGCCAGGTCCGCGAGGAGGTCGGCACGGCCGTGGAAGGGGACGACCTGCCGCCCGGCCTCCAGCAGCGCCGCCGGGGTGGCGGGCGGGCGGCGGCCCGCGGCGTCGTGGGCGGGATCGGCGAGGTCCTGGAACTCCACCGCCTCCAGGCCCCCCGCCGCGGTGGCGCCGTGCTCGGCGAGAGCGCTGCGGAACGCGGGGTCGCGGTGGAGGACGTAGCCGGGCACGAGGTTGAGCCGACCGTGGCCGGAGCCGGCGCGGTCGGAGGCGACGACCCCGAGCAGCAGACGGCCGGAGTACACGGCGCCACCGGACAGGCCGCCCCACGGCGAGCCGCCGGCGGTCTCCCGAGGAGGGTGCCCGGCGAGGTCCATCACGTACTGGTTGCCGACGAACCCGGTGCCCGGGTTCACCTCCCCGCGCAGTTGCACGGCTTCGGCGGGCCTGCCGGGGCGCTGGGCCTCGTCCGGCAGGCCCCACGTCTCGCACGCGGTGCCGGGCAGGTCGGTGACCAGGCGGCCCCAGCGCACCGGTGCGGCCGGCGGCCGCCAGTGCGGGGACTCGTCGACGAGGACGAGCGCCGCGTCGTCGCGTCCGCCCGGCGTGCCGGACCACACCACCACCGCACCGGCCTGCTCGCCACCGCCGGGGTGGAAGACCTTCACCCTCGTCCCGGCGGATCCGGTGACGTGGGCGGAGGTCAGCACCAGCCGGCCTCCCACCGCGTACCCCGCCCCGGGCCCGCCCGGACCGGCCACTCCGGCAAGGCGATCCCTCTCCACTCCTGCCCCCCTGCTGCACGGTCGAGTACCACGGGTCCGGCGGCCGGGGAGACGGTCGGTGTCTCCGGCCGACTGCGCCGCCGGGCCCGGCCCGGCGGCGCACCGGGCGATGGGCCCGGCCCGGGCCGCGCGCTCCGGCCCGGAATCCGCCGACCCGCCCACCGTAGGGCCGGCTCACCGCCGCCCGCAGCCGAAGCCCGGATCCGCTGCGTCCCGCCGGGCGGGCGAGGCGGGGGTCCGCCCCGCCGGACCCTTCCGGGCGGCGGGGCGGGGCTCAGGCGGGGCGGGGGTTCAGGCCGGACGGGGCTTCAGGCCGGACGGGGCTTCAGGCCGGACGGACGGTGACGGTGTGCTGCGAGCGGACCAGTTGCAGCATCGGGCAGCGCGCGTCGGCGGCGGCCAGCAGCTCCGCCAATGCCTCCGCCGGGGCCGAACTGCTCAGCTCCACCGCCGCCGTCAGGTCGTACGGCACGGCGGGTGCCTCGGTCGGCACACCGAAGAACCGCGCGTCGTTGTTGCGGGCGCTCACCCGGACCTCGGCCCGGTCCAGCGGGACGTCCTCCAGCGCCGCGATGCACAGGATGGTGTGCGTCAGGCAGGTGCTGATCACGGCGCACAGCAGTTCCGGCGAGGACGGGCCGAGACCGAAACCGCCGATGTCGGGCCCGCCGTCGCCGACGAACGACCACTCCCCCACCCGGACCTTGCGGACCCCAGTGGCGTCGTCGGCGACGCAGACCGCGCCGATCTCCTCGTCCCAGTCCGAACTCTCGGGCCGTCGGCGGGCCGCGTCGCGCATCGCTGCGCCCTTGTCGCGCAGGTGCTCGGCCAGACCCGGCCGGCGCACCGCAGGTATGTGCGTCATGGCCGGTAGCGTACGGGCCGCGCGTGCCGATCCGGTCAAGGGTCCCCCGGCGGAGGGAAGTTGCGGCCGGTCGGGGTCCACCGGAGCCGGCCCCGCCCGCCGGTCGCGAGGTTTCCCCGGATCGCGCGCAACGTTTCGCCCCGCTCGCGGCATCTAACTGATGTCAGGTCACGGGACGGGAAGGGTGCCATACGCGGGGCCAGGGATGTGCGGGCGCGAAGCGGGTGCAGGTGCGCACCCGACGGCGGGCGGGGGTTTTCTCCGGCAGGATTCATCCGGGTCCGCCGTGGTCAGGGATTTCCCGAACGGGTTCCAGGCGGCCCGTATTTCCGCCATGTCCATTCGACCGGCGGACGGGTCGAGTTCCGACGGACGCCTTCATTCCTGTTGCACGGTTGTGACAGTCGCACACGACAAAACGTTCGATCCCCAAGGATCCGCGGCTAGCATTCCGACATGTCATCGAACCTCCCCCCGATATGGAATTCATCCGACAGCGCACCCCTCCGGCCGCCGCGCAATTCGGCGCTCCGATTCGCCCGTTACGGTGCGACCTTCCTGGGTGTGAGCGTGGTGTGCGGCGCACTGCTGGCCGGTGTGGCGCTGCCCGCCGCCGGAGCGCTCGGACTGGCCGCGAAGGACACGGCGGAGGGCTTCGACGACATCTCCGACGACTTCAAGACCCCGCCGCTGACCCAGGCCACCCAGATCTTCGACGCCAACGGCGGGCTGATCGCCAAGGTCTACGAGCGCGACCGCACCGTCATCGCCGCGGACCAGATGTCGCCGTACATGCGGCAGGCCCAGGTCGACATCGAGGACGCCCGCTTCTACGAGCACGGCGCCGTCGACCTCAAGGGCGTACTCCGCGCGATCAGCAAGAACGCCGAGAGCGGCACCGCCTCCCAGGGCGCCTCGACGCTGACCCAGCAGTACGTGAAGAACGTCAACGTCGAGAAGGCCGGCGACGATCCGGCCGCGGTCCGCGAGGCCCAGCGCAAGACCCTCGGCCGCAAGATCCAGGAGCTGAAGGTCTCCATCAAGCTGGAAGAGGACCTGACGAAGGACCAGATCCTCACCAACTACCTCAACATCACGTACTACGGGAACGGCGCCTACGGCGTGGAGGCCGCCTCCCAGCGGTACTTCGGCAAGAACAACAAGGACCTGACCATCGCCGAGGCCGCCACCCTGGCCGGGCTGGTGCAGAACCCGACGGCCTACGACCCGAAGCTGCACCCGCAGGCCGCGCAGAACCGCCGCGACGTGGTGATCGACAAGATGCTGGAGAACAAGCACATCACCGCGGACCAGGCCAAGGAGGCCAAGGCCGCACCGCTGGGCCTGAACTTCAGGGCGCCGCGGAACGGCTGCATCACCGCCCAGGCGGGCATGGGCTTCTTCTGCGACTACGTCCGGCAGGTGGTGAAGCACGACCCGGTCTTCGGCAAGAACGCCGCCGACCGGAAGAACTTCTGGGACCAGGGCGGCCTGAACATCCACACCACCCTCGACCCGGCCAAGCAGGCCGCCGCGCAGAACGCGGTGAGCACCAACGTGCGGGTCACCGACAGCGTCTCGGCCGCCGCCACCATGGTCGAGCCGGGCACCGGCAGGATCCTGGCGATGGCCCAGACCCGCCCGTACGGCGTGGAGACCGACAAGAACCAGACCGTCGTCAACCTCAACGTCGACGCGGCGATGGGCGGCGGCAACGGCTTCCAGCCCGGCTCGACGTTCAAGCCGATCGTCGCGGCCGCGGCGCTGGAGGCGGGCCTGCCGCCGACCCAGGAGTACTCGTCACCGAACAGGCTCGAGTACCCGACGATGAAGACCTGCGAGGGCACCTGGAAGAACGACGCCCGCCCCAGGACGGTGGTGCCCAACGAGTCCGCGAGCGAGAAGGGCCCCTACCAGCTGAAGCAGGCGATGGCGCTCTCGGTCAACACCTACTTCATCCAGATGGAGCAGCAGATCGGGCTCTGCGCGGTCAAGCAGATGGCCAACAAGCTCGGCATCGACAGCAAGGCCAGCGGGAAGCCGTTGGAGGAGGTCCCCGCGATGGGCCTGGGCGTCGAGGAGGTGAGCCCGCTGACCATGGCCAACGTCTACGCGACCTTCGCCGCCCAGGGCAAGCACTGCGCCCCGGTCGCGATCAGCAGGATCACCACCTTGGACGGCAAGGACGTCCCCGCCCCGGCCGGCCACTGCGAGCAGGTGTTCTCCGAGACGACGGCACAGGCCCTGAACACCATCCTGAACGGGGTCACCGAGAACAACGGCACGGGCGCGGCGCTCAGCCTGGAGGGCGACCGGCAGATCGCCGGCAAGACCGGCACCTCGGACCACAAGAAGGCCGCCTGGTTCAGCGGCTACACCCCGCAACTCGCCACCGCGGTCTGGCTCGGCGGCCCGGCCGGCGGCGTCGAGATGCGGAACATCACGATCAACGGGAAGTACCGCGCCGAGGTGTTCGGCGCCGACGGCCCCGGGCCGATCTGGCGGGACGCCATGAACCAGGCGCTGCGGGGCACGCCCAAGCGGTCCCTGCCGATGGCCGACATCCCCGACCCGGCGCCGAAGCCCGACCCGAGCCCCACCGGGTCGACCAGCGCGAGCCCTCCGGCTTCCGCACCGGCCTCCGCACCGGCCTCCGCACCGCCCGCCACCCCGCCCGCCGCTCAGCGCTGACGGCCGCGACGGACCACGAGCGAGGGGGCGGACCACGAGCAAGGGGTCGGACGGCGGGGGACGGCGCGGCGGGGTGCGCCCGGGCGGCACCGGCGAGTATCGGCCAGCCGGACCGGATCGTTGTCCAATTACCTTGCATTGACACTGACTTGACCATCATTTTAATGTCGCCATGGCGGCATCGAACCGTGCCGCCGGCTATCCCGACGTGACTCGGAGGTCAGAATGGAACAGCTCATCAAGAAGATGACCCAGGACGACAAGTGGAAGGGCTGGGTCGCCGCCAACTCCACGCAGAGCGCCAAGGACGGCTGCATCAGCGTGGCCAAGTCCGGCTGCATCAGCGTCGCGAAGTCCGGCTGTATCTCCTGACGAACCACCCGCACGGGGCGGGCCGGGCCGGGCGCGGTGCGCCCGCCCGGCCCGGCCTCCGCCGCGCGCCCGCCCGCGTGACGCCGCAGCGGGCCTCCCTTGCTCCCCACACCGACCGGGGGTGACAGTGAACGGCCAGCCGACCGCCGAAGTGGTCGACCGGATCAGGGACATCCCGATCTACCGGGCCTCGATCGAACAGGGCCACTTCCCCGTCCTGGAGAAACCCGAGATAGCCCGCGGATTCCCGGACAACTGGATGACGCCGGCCCTCGGCGCGGCACTGGAATCCGGCGAGGCGGAATTCGTCCTCTCCACCGGAACCAATCACGCCAGAATGCAGATCATCCGCCCGCCGTACTTCCTGCTGAATTCCTACTACCGGTTGTGGAGCGAGCACCCCGACATCGCCGCGACCTGGGAGCAGGGCTGCCGGCGGGTCTCCCTCACCACCGTCCTGGCCACCGAGCACGTCGCCCGGGTCAACGCCGGGAAGCGGGGCGAGGAGCCGGCCGCCGAACCGGCGCTGGGCGACCGGTGGCTCGACGACCGCACCGTCTACCTCAACCTACGCCTCGACCCCGCCCGGTGGCGGCGGACGGACGTCGAGCGGATGCTCGGCGAGATCGAGGAGGCCCGCCTCGCCCACCCGAAGGGCTGGTACCACCTCGACTGCTCCGCCTACCACCTCGCCCACCTGGTGCGGAAGGCCGTCGAGTGGGGCCTGTGGGAGGAGTTCCCGCGGCCCGCCAGCATCGTCCACGCCTACGAGTACACGCCGGTGAACGTCGCCCGGTACCTGCGCGAACACTTCGACTGCCCGATCGTGGACCTGTTCGGCAGCACCGAACTCGGCTACCTCTACTACAGCGACCGGACCGGCCGATACCGCCCGTACCTCGACGGGATGAGCGTCGAACTCATCCCGGTCGCCCCGGGCAGCGGGATCCACAGCCTCATCGTCACGAGCGTGCGGAACCCGTACATGCCGCTGGTCCGCTACCGTTCGGGGGACTGCGTCCGCACCCTGGACGGCAGCGCGGACCCGGAGCGCATCGCCCGGTTCTGCGGCCGGGAGAAGGAACTCCTCCCGACCCCGCACGGGCCGGTCGCACAGGGCGACCTCGACGACCTCGTCGGCGGCGCCACGCCCCGGGTGTTCCTCCACCGGCTGCACGTGTCGGGCGACGGGGACGAGGCCGTGCTGCGCTGCACCACCTTCGACGGCGCCCCGCTCGGCCCGGACGAGACCGGGGCCCTGGCCGACGGCGTCGGGCGGCTCACCGGGCGGCGGTGCCGGGTCGAGCACCACGAGCACCTGCCCATCGGCAAGTCGGGCAAGTACGCCTGGCTCGCGACGGACGACCGACCAGCAGCGGACGGAGAAGCATGACCACCCAGGCCAACGTCTCGGCCGACGACCTCAAGGCCCTGCTCGGCGACGTCCTCCACGCCGAGGCGGTCGCGTACGCGGCCGGCCGGACCGGTGCGTCCCCGGCCGAGGCGGAGCGGCAGGTCACCGAGTGCCTGCGCTACCTCTACCTCGTCTCCCGCTACCGCGAGGAGCTCGCCGGCCTCTTCCTCCCCGTCGAACAGGACATCGACGAGGTCTGGCACTACCTCATCCTGCAGACCCGCGAGTACCGCGCCCTGTGCGAGGAGCGCCTTCCCGGCGGGTTCTTCGTCAACCACCGCAGCATCGCCTACGAGGCGTACCAGGAGGAACCCGGCCGGGAGCGCGCCGCCGAGGAGGCGCTGCGCTGGATCCCGCTGTACTGCCGGGAGTTCGGCCCCTTCGACGAGGGCGCGCCGGCCCACTGGACCATCGTGCGCTACCTGCACGAGGAGATGGACATGACCCTGGAGGAGATCTCGGCGCTGCGCCCGCTGGCGACCGCATGACGTCCTCCGCCGCGCCCTCCCCGCCGACCGCCGCGGAGCCCCGCCGGCCGCCCGAACACCCGGCGCAGCGAAGGGTCCTGACCGTCCTGGTGGTCTCCCAGGTGGTCAGCGGCGCGGGGCTCACCGCGGGCATCGTGGTGGGCGCGCTGCTCGCCGAGGAGATGCTCGGGTCGACGGGGCTCGCCGGCATCCCGAGCGCCCTGTTCACCGGCGGTTCGATGCTCGGGGCGCTGGGCATCGGCCGCCTCTGCCAGCGCTGGGGCAGGCGGCCGGGGCTCGGCCTCGGCTACGCGGTCGGTGCCCTGGGCAGCGTCGGCGTGGTGGCGGCGGTCGCCGCCGACAGCGTGCCGCTGCTGCTCGTCTCGCTCCTGGTGTACGGCGCCGGCACCGCCACCAACCTGCTGGCCCGGTACGCGGGCGCCGACCTCGCCCCGCCCGACCGTCGCGGCCGGGCCCTGAGCCGGGTCCTGCTCGCCGCGACGCTCGGCGCGGTCGCGGGCCCCAACCTGGTGACCGTCACCGGCGACGTGGCGCAGTCCTGGGGGATCCCCCGCCTGGCCGGCCCGTTCCTGCTCGCCGCCTTCGGGTACGCGGCGGCGGCCGCCGTCCTGGGCACCCTGCTGCGGCCCGACCCGCTCCACCTGGCCCGCGCCCTGGCGGCGGGGCCGCAGCCGCCGGCCGGGACGCCGGACCCGAAGCCGGCCGGGACGCCGCCCCAGGAGCAGGGCCAGAACGGGGAACACGACGGGGAGCCGAACGGGCCCCGTCCGGCAGCCGCCGGGGACCGCACCGCGCGCGGCCCCGGGGTCGCGGTCGGTCTGTGGATCATGCTGCTCGGCCAGCTGGTCAAGGTCGCCGTCATGACGATGACCCCCGTCCACCTGGCCGCCCACGGACACGGCACCGGTGCGACCGGGCTCGTCATCTCGCTGCACATCGGCGCGATGTTCCTGCCGTCCCCGCTCAGCGGCATGCTGGTCGACCGCCTGGGCCCGCTGCCGGTCGCCGGCGCCTCCGGCGTCGCCCTCTGCGCGGCCGCCGTCCTCGCGGGCGTGGCGCCCACGGACTCGGTGGCCGTCCTGGCGGCGGCACTGGTGCTGGCCGGGGTGGCCTGGAACCTCGGGCTGGTCAGCGGCACGGCCATCGTCACCGCGGCCGTGCCGCCGGACAGGAGCGCCTCCACCCAGGGGCTGGTCGACGTCGGCCTGGCGGTCGCGGGCAGCACCGGCGGGCTCCTCTCCGGCCTGGTCATGACGGCCGGCGGCTACAGCACACTGGCCCTGGGCGGCGCCGTCGTGTCCCTCCTGGTCCTCCCCGTCGCGGCGCGGGCCGCCCGGGCCGCCCGCCCGGCCCGCGCGCCGCTGCACCCCGCCGCGCACCACCGGCGGGCCTGACCGGCGGGCCCGGAGGCCGCCGGGGCCCCGGGACCCCGGGACCCCGGCGGCCTCCGGGAGGCGTGAGCGGACGGGCGTCAGCCCCCGTGCCGGTGAGCACCGGTGCGGGGGCCGGCGAGGGGAGCGGGCGGGATCAGCAGGTCCCGGCCGGGCGGTTGCGCGCCACCAGGTCGTCGCGGCCCGGGGTGGCGTCCAGCCAGACCACCCGGGTGCCGTGGTCGGCGGCGGGGTGGAGCTGGCTGCCCCGGTTGCAGGAGACCCGAACGGGCGTGCCGCCGGTGACCGGGAGCTGGTAGAGCTTGGGGAGCGCGGCGTTCGACCAGCCGCTGCTCGGCCGGGGGCTGCGGTGCTGGAAGGTGACGACCTGGTCGGAGGCGGTGAGCTCCAGGTCCGCCGGGGTGTACGGCGCGCCGCCGGGCAGCAGCTCGTTCACGCCGGAGCCGTCCGGGGCACCGGACTCGATGGCGAACCCGCCGGTGCGGTCGGCCGGGGCCTGCAGCCAGAGCAGCCGGCCGCCGGCGAGCAGCGGGGTCGCGACGTACGGCGCCTTGTCGCCGTTCGGGGTGCTGACCGGGTACTGCGCGGTGACCCGGCCGGTGGCGACCGAGAAGACCGTCGGTGCCTGGACCGTCGCGTCCGGGGTGGTCCAGGTCTCGATCCAGCCGAGCAGGCCGTCCTTGAAGGTGAGGGAGGAGGCGGTGAACGGCGAGAGGTCGTGGCCCTCGGGCAGCGGGAGCTCCACCGGCGCGGCGCCGGCGCGGGAGAGGTTGACCCGGCTGCGGCCGGTCTCGCCGTCGGTCACCACGAAGGCGATGTCCCCGCCGGATATCTGCACGCTGACCGGGGACTGGGTCGAGGACCGGAAGACGCTGCGGACCGGACCGCCGGACAGCGTGCGGGTCAGCACCTCGGTCGCCCAGGTGCCGGTGGCGTCGGGCCCGATCGCCAGCCAGACGGCGGACTTCCCGTCGGTGGCGGACCAGCCGTGGATCCGCTCGTCCGCGGGGCTGAGCCGGGTCGGCGTGCCGGGGGCGGTGGTGGAGCCGGTGTACAGGGCGACTCCGCCCCCGCCGGTCGGGTCGTCGGCGTTGCCCATCACCCAGTGGCCCCCGCCTGCGGACGGTCCGACCGGGGTGGAGGCGCCGCGCAGCAGCGGGCGGCTGTCCGTGTCGATCCGGCTCTGCCAGCCGGCCCGGATCCCGTGGGCGTCGAACGCCGCCGCCACCGAACGGAGTTCGGCCCGGCTGAGGCCGAGCGAGCGGCCCGCGGCGAGTACCGCGTTGCGCCCGTCGACGAAGTCGTCCAGCGGGGTGAGGTACTCGGCGAGCGCCCGGTAGACGAGCCGGTCCGCGGCGAGCGGGTCGAGGGTGCGCCGGATGTCCCACAGCGCCCCGCTGAAGATGGTGGAGTTGAGGTGCACGCCGCCGTTGTCGAGGTCGAGCCCGGTGCCGAGGTAGTCGTCGACGGTGGTGCGGCGGTCGTCAAGCCTGCGGTTCGCGCACGCCTCGGGGGTGCCGGTGCGGCACAGGCTCTCACCGAGCAGGGCGGCCTTCGGGTCGGTCATCGACAGCCCGCGGGCGGTCACCTCGACGGCGTTGCCGAAGTAGTCGGCCAGCGCCTCGTTCATCGCGCCGGACTGCCCGGCGTACTCCAGGTCGGCGGTGTGCTGGATGACGCCGTGGGTCATCTCGTGGCCGGCCACGTCGAGTGCCGCGGAGAACTGGCGGTACTTGTCGTCCCCGTTGCCGTAGATCATCTTCCGCCCGTCCCAGGAGGCGTTCGGGAAGGGGGCGCCGCCGTTGCTCACGTTCACCACGGAGGTGATCGGGCTGCCCTTGCCGTCCAGTCCGTCCCGGCCGAGCCGGGTGCGGTAGAAGTCGTACACGGCCGCGGCGTTGACGTGGGCGTCGGTGGCGCCGCTGGTGCCGGTCGAGGCGGGGAAGTCCGGCCCCGGGGAGCCGACCGGGAGGAGGCCCTCGGGCAGGCTCCCGAACGCCGTGTAGCTCCGCCCCTCCCCGTCGTAGGTGGCTATGCCGCCCGCCCGGGTGAGGTCGACGAGCCGGTGGCTCCCGTCCGGTTGGCGGGCGGTGTGCACCGGCACGGTACGGCCGAGGAGGTCCGGCGCGGTGCCGGTCGCGGGCTCGGCGGCGGATCCCGCGGGCACCGCGGTCGCAGCGGGCGCAGCGGCGGCGGCGCGGGCGCCGACGGCACCGGAACCAGCACCAGCACCAGCACCGGAACCTGCGCCGTCGGCCTGGTAGGGGGACCGGGCGTCGTGGGCGAGGGCGACCACGCCCAGCCTGGCGTCCACGTAGACCTCGCGGACCAGCGGGCCGCCGGCCGCCGGGTCGGCGGCGCGCACGGTGAAGTGCCGGGCGAGCCGCCCGGCACCGCCGGGCAGGACGACCGGGCCGAGGTCCTCGACGGTGGCGCCGTCCCGGGCGCGCGGGTCCTTGACCGCGCCGAGCGCGGCGCCGCGCAGCGCCGCGACCGGAGCGACGGCGGTGGTCGGCACCGTCAGCCCGGTGAAGTACTTGCCGCCGACCGACTCCACCCGCCGGTCGGCACCCTCGCCGACGAGGCGGACCAGGTACTGCCCGCCGAGCACCGGCACACCGCCGTGGTACTGCTGGAACCTGACGGTGTGCCGCCCCTCGGCCGTGCGCTCGACGGCGAGTACGGCCAGCTGCCCCGGGTCGATCCGGTACCGGTCCGGGTGGGCCGCGAGGTGCGCCAGGGCCGCCTCCCCCGGTCCGCCGGGCACCGCCGCCTCGGACAGCCCGGTCACCAGCTGCGGGGCGGCGGTTCCCTCCCCGGCCACCAGGCCGGGGACGGGATCGGGGTCGGTGCCCGGGCCCGGCGGTGCGGCCAGGGCGGGCGACGCGGTCAGGGTGAGCGCCAGCGCCAGGCTCAGGGCGGCGCCTGCGCCCGCGCCGAGCGCCTTCACGGCGGGACGGGAACGGTGGTGCACGAGGGTCCTCCACGGGATCGACAACGGTGGAAGTGCCGCGAGAGCGGCGATGTGACGAAGAGTCAACCGATGCTCGATCGTGGACGGCCGACCCGTCCAGGTCGTCGGGCGAAAGTGCAGCGGGGAACCCGAACCCCTGCGCACGGGCACAGCCGACTCCTGCCCGAACGGGCACGAACCGGCTCCCGCCGCCGCGAACCGCTCCCCCGGTCCCGCCGAACCACCGAGTCGACGAACCGACGAACCGACGAACCGCCGTCCCGGACCCGCCGACCGGGGCCGGAACGACCGGGCGACCGCGTCGCGGCTGGGCCGGGCGGGTGGGGTCGGGGGTCTACCGGTGTGGTGCCAGGGCGTGCCGACGAGGGTCGGCGGGAGGCTGGCGCCCTGGAGTCAGGAGAGCGTGTGAGCGAGCACAGCCGTCGGGGTGTCCGTGTCCCATCGACCACGGCCGGGGAGCGCACGGCCGGTGACGCCGGTGTGCTGGGGACCGCGCTCGCCGTGGTGCTGGCGTTCTCGCTCGCACAGGGTTCCTGGCAGTGGTTCTCGACGTATCTCGGTGTGACGCTCCTGACGGTGGTCCTGTCGTTCGGGCGCGTGCCGGTGCGGGAACCGGGCCGTGGGGCCTCCTACACGTGGACGCTGGCGGCGTACTCGCTGGTCGTGGGCCTGTGCGTGGCCCTGGCGCTGGCTCCGGCCCTGCAGCGCTGGGACTGGCTGTTCCCCATGCCGGGCACGCGGCAGGAGTGCGTGCAGGCGGGCCGGTACGAGAGCCTGCGGACGCAGGCCGCCCTCGGGGACCTCGCCGGTCGTGACGCGGACGCGCTGGCGTTCGCCCAGCAGGAGCAGAGCCGCGAGGCCGTCGACGCCTGTCTGGCGGCCACGACGACGCGGTGGCTGCCGGTGTACGCGCTGGGCGCGGCTCTGCTGGTGGCGGCGGGTTCGTCGGTGCGGGGGCGGGCCTGGACCCGCGGGACGGCCGCCGGGCCGGACTGACCGGCCCGGGCGGGGTGGGTGTGGGGGTGCGGGGGTGTGGGGGTGTCGGGTCAGGGGCGCCCACCGGGCGGCGTCGGCTGCGGGGCGGTGGCGGTTCCGGCGGCGACGTCGGTGACGACGTCAGCGGCGACCTCGGCGGCGAGGCCGGTGGCCGGCTCGGCCGCAAGGTCGACGAACAGGGCGGCGGACCAGCCGAAGCCGGAGGTCGCGCGCCCGGCGCGGGCGCCGGTCAGGGGGTTCCAGTACTCGTAGAGGCCGCCGGCGTCCCGGACCATGGCCAGGGTCCGCCGGTGGAGCTCGTCGGCGGTGGCGGCGAAGCCCGAACGGCGCAGGCCTTCGACGAGCAGGTAGTTGATGTTGAGCCAGACGGGGCCGCGCCACATCGCGTCCGGGTCGAAGGCGGGGTCGTCGAACGCCACGGTCGGCACGGGGTGCCGCCCCCAGTAGGCGTCGGAGCGCAGGGTCTCCTCCAGCCGCGCGGCGATCCCGGCCGGGAGGCGGCCGGTGAACAGCGGCATCAGGTCGAGTGCGGTCCGGACGGGCACGTCCGTGCTGTCCGCGAGGGTGCGGAAGCGGGTGCCGTCCCAGCGGCGGGCGACCAGGCGGTCGGTGTGGGCGGCGGCCCGCGAGCGCCACCTGGCGGCGTCCTCGGTCAGGCCGAGGTCGTCGGCGATGTCGGCCAGGCAGTCGGCCTGGTGGATCAGGTAGGAGTTGAGGTCGGGGGGTTCGGCGCGGGGGCCGTAGTCCCAGATCGGGCTGTCGTCGAGGCCGGAGGAGTAGGGGTGGAGGTAGGCGGGCAGGCCGTCGCCGTCGGGGTCGGAGGCGGTGAACCACCACTCGTGGGCGCGGACGAGCCGGGGGTAGACGGCGGCCAGGAACGGCAGGTCCGGGTCGGTCTCGTGGATCTTCCGGACGGCCCACGCGGCCAGCGGCGGCTTGGTGACCGGCACCGGTCCCGGGGAGGGTGCGGTGCCGTTGGCCCGGCCGACGTGTTCGCTGAGGCGGGCGTGGTCGGCGCGGGGGAGGTCGGTGGTCTCGGCGAGCACGCCGTGGTCGTGGACGACGTCCGGCAGCCGGCCGTCGGGCAGCTGGTGGTCGAGGATCAACAGGATCTGGTCGCGGGCCAGCGCGGGCGAGACGTGGCGCAGGGCGACGGCGTGGAAGAGGGCGTCCCAGTTCCAGACCCCCACGTAGCCGTACTTGGACGGGACGAGCCCTTCCCGGCCGGCGATCGGCAGCAGGTTGACGGCCAGGGTCCACCAGGCCATCCGGGCGCGTTCGGCGAGGTCCGGCCGCACGGGCGGCAGGCGGGCGAACCAGTCGTCCCAGCGGGCCTCGGCCGCGGCCCGGACGGCCGGACCGGACCAGTCGCCGGGCGGGCCGGCCAGGACGTGGCAGCCGGTCAGGTCGAGGGTGCGCGCCGTGCCGTCGGCCGGCAGCCAGGAGGCCTGCGCGTCGCGTCCGGCGATCACCAGGGTGGCCGGGTCGGCGAACAGCAGGGACACCCCGCCGGCGAACTCCACCCCGGTGGGGGTCGCGGAGACGACGGGGAGGTCGTGTCCGGCCCGGTCGCGGACGGTCAGCGCGGTGAGTTCGGTGGTCCGTGCGAGCGGGGTCTCGTACTCGGCGCGGGCGACGCGCAGCCCGTCCGGGTGGGCGGTGACGAGCAGGCGCGAGCCGCGTTCGGTGAACGGCCGCTCGACGAGGTCGAGGGTGAGCATCAGCGTCCTCCCAGGCCCGAGGAGGCCATGCTGTTGAGGATCTTGCGCTGCCCGACGAGGAAGGCGATGAGCATCGGCACCACCGTCATCGCCGACAGCGCGGCGGTCAGCCCGTAGTCGACGCCGCCCCGCTGGGAGTGGAAGGAGTCGAGCAGCAGGGGGATGGTGAACAGGTCCGGGGTGTTCAGGAACACCAGCGGGAAGAAGTAGCTGTTCCAGCTGGCCAGGAAGACGATGATGCCCAGCGTCCACAGGCCCGGCCGGATGTTGGGCAGGATGATCCGCCAGAAGATCGTCCAGCGGCTCGCCCCGTCGATCCGCGCCGCGTCCTCCAGTTCGACCGGGACGGCCCGGATGAACTGGCGCAGCAGGAACACCGCGAAGGGGTTGGCGACGGCCGGCAGGATCAGGGCCAGGTGCGAGTCGATGAGCTGGAGCTTGGCGAGCATGATGTACAGCGGCACGATCGTGACCTGGGCCGGGACCATCTGGGTCGCCAGGAAGAGGCCGAACAGCGGCCCCGAGCCGCGGAACGGGATCCGGGCGAAGGCGTAGGCCGCCATGGCGCCGGTCAGCAGGGTCGCCGCGACGGTGACGGCCGCGATGTACATGCTGTTCCAGTAGGCGCGCCCGAGCGGCACCTCGGCCAGGACGTCCGGGTAGTTCTGCGGCCGCCACGGCCCCGGCAGCCAGGCGAGCGGGTCGTTGATCATCTGGGTGGCGCCCTTGAACGAGGTCAGCATCATCCAGATGAACGGGAACAGCATGAGCAGGCCGCCGGCGGTGAGGCCGGTGTGCAGCAGGAGGGTCCGTCTGCGGTTGGTCATGGCGCCCTCACGACTCGTAGTGGACGAAGCGCTTCTGCGCCTTGAACTGGACCGCCGTGACGAGGAGCGTCAGGAGCAGCAGGATCAGGGCGGCGGCGCTGGAGAGGCCGAAGTGGAACTCGCGGAAGCCCTGTTGGTAGACCTTGTAGACGATGGTCTGGGCGCCCTCGTTGTGGTCGGGGTTGACGAGGACGTAGATCAGGTCGAAGGCCTGGAAGGAGCTGATCACCGAGACCACGACGGTGAAGAAGACGGTGGGCGAGAGCATCGGGAGGGTGATCGAGCGCAGGGTCTGCCACGGGCCGGCGCCGTCGATGCGGGCGGCCTCCAGCAGGTTCGTCGGGATGGTGGCGAGGCCGGCGAGGAAGATCACGACGTTGAGGCCGAGGGAGGACCAGATCGTGACGACCGCGATGGCGGGCACCACCCAGGTCGGATCGGCGAGCCAGTCCGGGAGGGTGATCCCGAAGAGGTCCTGCACGGTGCCGTTGAGGATGCCGTCGGCGCCGCCGCCGAGGATCATCTGCCAGATCACCGACACCGCGACCGAACTGGTCACCACCGGCAGGAAGTAGACGACCCGGTAGGCGGTGCGGCCGCGGACGCCGTGCAGGGCCAGGGCGAGCAGGAGGGCCAGGACGAGGCCGCCCGGCACGGTGATCAGACCGATCTTGACGGTGTTCCACACCGCGCGCCCGAAGTACGGGTCGGTCAGCTGCGCCCGGAAGTTGTCGAGTCCGACCCAGGTGGCGTCGCCGATGCCGTCCCACTCCATGAAGGACAGCACGACCGCGAACCCGAGCGGGCCGACGAGGAACACCAGCAGGGCGAGGAGCTGGGGGGCGAGGAAGACCACGGCCCACCGGCGGTCCCGCCGGCGCCAGAGCGGCTCGCGGCCGCTCCGTGCGGGGCGGGACCGCCGGCGTGCCACGGCCTGGGAGACGGCGCTCAACCCTTCGGGCCCTTCATGCCGTCGACCAGGGTCTGGAGCTGGGTCATCCCCTCGTCGAACCCGACCTTGCCCTCCCAGATCTTCATCAGGTGGTCGTTGATCGCCTTGGTCAGGCCGGGGACGGCGACCTCGTCGGGGTAGTTGGCGAAGCCCTTGTCGCGGACGTCCAGGAAGGTCTGGGCGTGCGCCGGGTAGTTGCCCTCGGTCACCAGGCTCTCGGCGCCCTTGATCGACGGCACCGCGCTGCCGCCCTTGAGGCGCAGCTGCTGGCCCTCCTTGCTGACGAACTCGCTCAGGAAGGCGAAGGCCTCCTTCATGTGCTTGGTGTCCTTGTTGACGGTCAGGTAGGAGGCCGCGACCGCGCCCGGGATCGGCTGGCCGGACTGGGAGGGGAACGGCACGACGTCGTAGCTGGAGCGGTCGCCGCCCTTGTCGATGCCCTCGATGACCCAGCGGCCCCCGGCGTAGAAGCCGGCCTTGTGCTTGACGAACTGGGTGGCCGCGCTGTTGCCCTCGGGCAGCAGGTCGGCGGAGGCGAAGGTCTTGTCCTTGTAGCCGTCGGCGAGGGTCTTGAACGCCTGCCGGGCCTTGGGGTCGGAGGGCGCGACGAACGCGCCGTTGTCCCACACCTTGCCGCCGAAGCCGTTGACAACGCTGTAGTTCGCGCCGTACCAGTTCCAGAATATGGAGCCGTACCGGCCCGAGTCCTTGAGCTTGGCGTTCATCTCCAGGTACTTGGCCATGGTCCACTGGCCGGCCTCGTTCAGCGCGGCCGGGTCCTCGGTGATCCCGGCGGCGGCCAGGGCCTTCTTGTCGAACCAGAGGACCTCGGGGTTGGTGTCGTTCGGGACGCCGAAGGTGACACCGCCCTTCTTCGCCCCGCCGTAGATGCCCTCGAAGAAGTCCGAGGGCTTGCTCCTGCTCTGGGGCCCGGCGAGCTGCTCGTCGAGCGGGGCGAGCACGCCGTCGGCGACGAGCTTGCCGATGTAGTCGTCGCCGACGTAGAAGACGTCGGGGGCGGTCTTGGAGGTCAGCTGGGTGAGCAGCTTGGGGTGGTAGTCCTCGTAGGAGGCGACGGGCTCCAGCTTCAGCGTGATGTTCGGGTGCTTCTTGGTGAACTCGTCGGTGAACGTCTTGAAGACCGCCATGTCCTCGGCCGAGCCCCACGTCGACCAGCGCAGGGTGACCTTGCCGTCCTTCGCGTCGCCGGCGGAGCCCGCGCCGCCGCTCCCGCTGCACGCGGAGAGGGACAGCGCGACGGATGCGGCGACGGCGACCAGGACTGTTCTTCTCGTGAAAGCGGACATCGGATGCCTCCTGGGGCTTTCATGACAGGGGGGTGGGTGGAGCGGGTGGGTGGGGCGGGGTGCTGCACGCGGGTGGCGCGGGGTGGAGCGGGGTGGAGCGGGGGTCAGGCGAGGCCGCCGCCGTCGACGACGAGGGCGGAGCCGGTGATGTAGCTGCTCGCGTCGCCCGCGAGGAACAGCACGGCGCTCGCGATCTCCTCCGGCGAGCCGGCCCGGCCCATCGGCCGGTCGGCGGCGTCCTTCTCGAAGGCCGACCACTCCACCTGGAGCTGGCGCGCCTCGTCGCGGAGCATGGACGTCATGGTGTCGCCGGGGTTGACCGAGTTGACCCGGATCCCGGCCGCCGCGTGGTCGATGGCGAGGGCGCGCGTCATGTTGACGACCGCGGCCTTGGAGGCGCAGTAGGACAGCGCGTTGCCGCCGCCCTTCAGGCCCCATCCGGAGCCGGTGTTGACGATCGAGCCGCCCTGGGTCATCGCCGGGATCGCGAAGCGGCACATCAGGTACACCGACCTGACGTTGACCGCCATCACCCGGTCCCAGTCGTCCACGGAGATCTCCAGCGCCGTCTGGCGGCGGATGATCCCCGCGTTGTTGAACAGGACGTGCAGTCCGCCGAACCGCTGGACGGCGACGTTCACGACCTGCTCGCAGTCCACCTCGGACGAGACGTCGGCCCGCACCGACACGGCGCGTCCGCCGGCCGCCTCGATCTCGCGGACCACGTCGGAGGCGTCCGCCACGTCGGCGACGACCACGGCCGCCCCCTCGGCGGCGAACAGCCGCGCGGTGGCACGGCCGATGCCCGACGCGCCACCGGTGACGACGGCGACCTTGTTCTGCAACGTGTTCATAGATCCTCACTCGCTGACTGGATGCGGTACATCACTGACTCGCGGTACCCGGTGACCACCCGGGCGTGCCCGCCGAACGCCGCGTCGGCCGCGGCGTCCCCGCTGTCCACGAGCAGCGGCCGCCCGCCGAGGGCGGCGAGCTTCTGCTGGGTGGCCAGCACGACGATCCCGGCGAGCGCGTCCAGCACCCGCGGGCTGAACTGCTGGTTGCCACGGCCGATCACGAAGCCCTGCCCGCCGATGACGGACAGCACACCATGTGTGACCTGTGACATGGCAAGGGCATGAAGAGTCCGCTCGGTGACGTCGGAGGCGAGCAGGACGCCGTCCCGGACCACGTCGACCCCCAGCGGGGTCAGCTCCAGGCCCAGCGCCCGGCCCACCGCGAGCGTCGTCGCACCGGGTCCCAGCGCGTAGGCCGCGCCGGGCACCATCGACGCCACGACCTCCCGCGCGATCGACTCCGCCGACCCCGGCGCCGCGCCCGACGAGCCGCTCTTGCGGCCGCTGAGCCGCGCCCTGGCCGCCGGCACCCGCAGCGTCCCGTACAGCCGGGCCCCGACCCGCCCCGACCGGTACGCGTCCTCGTCCAGGTCGACGACCTCCGCGTCGAGCGTCGTCCCGTCGAAGGCCGAGGCCGTCGCGCCCGCCGCGGACGGGCTGACCGCGAAGCAGCCGGAGTACACCTTCACCCCGGCCGGGACTCCGAGCACCGGCCCCCGGGGCCCGGCGTCCAGCACGTCCCGCGCCGTGCCGTCCCCACCCGCGAACAGCAGCAGGTCCACGCCGGCGAGCGCCGCCACCGCCGCACGGGTGTCCGCCGCCCCGGTGGTGGCGGCCCCGGCGCCCGCGGCCGGCCGGGGCCGGTGGGCGACCTCGTACGGGACCCCCGCCGCGACGGCGCTGTCCTCGCCCATCGCCCCCGCCACGGTGCGCACCAGGACACCCGGGCGCCGCCGGCGCAGCGCCGTCAGCGCGACCGCCGCCCGCTCCCCCGCCCGCGGGACCGAACCCAGGGCGAGCGCCCTGGCCTGGACCTCCGGGCCGTCGCTGCCCTTGAGGGCCACCGGACCGCCGAGGCCCGCCACCGGGTTCACCACCAGGCCGACGATCACCGGCGGTGCTTGCGGCAGTAGGCCCGCCAGCTCGGCGACCACTGGGCCGGGTCGTCCAGCGAGGTCGCGTCGATCCGGTGGACGGTCTGGTTGTAGGGCGCGTTCCTCACGAACTCCGGGTCCTCCCGGGCCTCGGAGGCCACGTGGGCGAGGATCGCGGCGTACTCGTCCAGGTCCTCGCGGGAGTAGGACTCCGTCGGCTCCAGGGTGAAGGGCTCGGGGACGACGTAGGGGTGGTGGCTGGTCCAGTAGTGGACGCCGAAGTCGGAGGCGCGGACCCCGATCTCCTCCGAGTGCACCCCGGTCTCCTCCGCGAGGTCCTGCCAGGAGTAGCGGACCTGCTCCACCCGCCGCCGGTCCGCCCACGGGACGGAGGCGCCGGGGATCCGCAGGACCTTGTGCATCAGGTAGTTGTTGTTGAGGACGGCCGTCTCCGCGACCTCCCGCAGCCCCTCCGCGCCGAGCGCCATCACCCACGCGTAGGCGCGGACCACGTTCGGGGTGACCCCGAGGAACGGCCGGATCTTGCCCACCGACCGCTCCGGCGTGGCCAGCGTGTAGGCCGCGCCGTCCCGGTCGACGACCGGGCCGGGCAGGAACGGCACCAGCGCCTCGGAGACCCCGCACGCCCCCGCCGCCGGACCGCCGCAGGCGTGCGGCGTCGAGAAGGTCTTGTGCAGGTTGAAGTGGCACAGGTCGAACCCGGCGTCACGGGCCCGGGTGATCCCCAGGATCCCGTTGGCGTTCGCCTGGTCGTAGCAGGCCAGACCGCCCGCCCCGTGGACCAGGTCGACGAACTCGCGGATCCTCGGGTTGAAGATCCCGGTGTCCTCCGGGTTGGTGATCATCAGCGCCGCGGTCCGCGGACCGACGGCCGCCCGCAGCGCCTCGATGTCCGGGAGGCCCTCGGCGTCCGGCATCAGCGTGACGACCTCGTAGCCGGCGACCTTCGCGCACGCCGCGTTCGAGGGGTGCGAGAACATCGTGGTGATGACCTGGTCGCGCTGCCCGCCCTCCCCCCGGGAGGCGTGGTACGCGCGGATCATCGCGATGTTCGCGTAGATCGCCGCCGAGCCCGCGCCGGGCTGCAGCGAGACCCTCGCCATGCCGGAGATCTCCTTGAGGATCTGCTCCAGCCGCCAGTAGATCTCCAGCACGCCCTGCACGGAGTCCTCGGGCTGCAGCGGGTGCAGCTCGGCGATCTTCGCGTCGCGCACGAAGGTGTCGTTGACCTTCGGGCTGTACTTCATCGTGCAGGTGCCCTGGCCGACGTCGATGTTCAGGTCGGCGCCGAGCGTCTCCTGCGAGAGCCGCAGGTAGTGGCGGACCACCTGGTTCTGCGACAGCTCCGGCAGCGCGGGCGGCGTACGGCGCCCGACCCCCTCGGGCAGGACGACCGGCGGCGCGTCCGGAGCCGGCACGCCCACCCCGCGCCGCCCCGGCCGGGACAGCTCGAAGATGACCTCCTCGTCCCAGCGGGCCTGGTGGAAGCGGCGCAGGGCGGGCTTGGGAGCGACCGGCAGGGTGGCGAACGATTCTCCGTGCGAACTCACTTGGTGCCTCCGAGGGCTGACAGGGCGTCCTTGACGGCCGCCGCGAGGGTGTCGATGTCGGCGATCGAGTGCCGCTCGGTGACGCACACCAGGACCTCCCCGGGGCCCAGGCGCACCCCGCCGAAGATGCCCCGGCTCCGCAGCGCCGCGAGCAGCCCGTCGGCGTCCGGCACCTCGACGGCGAACTCGCGGAAGTGGAAGGCCTCGCGGTGCCGGACCGCGGCGCCGGCCGAGGCGAGGGCCTCCATGGCGTACCTGGTCCGGGCGAGGACCGTCTCGCCGAGCTCCCGCATCCCCTGCGGGCCCATGAGCGCGAGGTAGACGCCGGCCGTGATGCCCCACAGGGCGGCGGCCGTGCCCACCCACTCCTTGCCCTCCTCGCGCAGCGCGAAGGACGTCCGGTCGTAGTAGACGTCGCCGAAGCCGTACTCGCCCTCGACGGCGGTCGGCGCGATGCCGAACAGGCGGGAGGGGAACTCCGCGACCAGGCGCTCCTCGTCGCGGCTCGCGATGAACCCGGCCTGGCCGCCGCCGTACTGCTGGTGCATGCCCAGCGACTGGATGTCCCCGCACACCAGGTCGGCCCCGTAGGTCGCGGGCGGCGCGAGCACGCCGAGCGAGACCGGGTCCGTCCCCACCACCAGGAGGGCGCCGACGCCGTGCGCCAGGTCGGCCAGCTCGCGCCCGCGCGTCTCGATCACGCCGTAGACGTTGGGCGTCTCCAGGTAGAGCGCGGCGAAGGTGTCGTCCAGGCGGACCTCCCCCGTCTCCCCCGAGCCGGCCACCGGGGCGAGCACCACCTCGACGTCCGGGGCCAGGTAGTCGCGGATCTTGGCGAGCTTGTCGGCGGCGACCGCGCCACTGACCAGCACCCGGCCGCGCCCCGTGTAGCGCGCGGCCATCCGCAGCGCCGTCCCCGCGGCCTGGAAGCCGTCGTAGGTCGGCACGTTGACGACGTCCATCTCCAGCAGCTCGGCCATCATCGAGACGTACTCGAAGAGCGCCTGGAAGCGGCCGTGGTCCTCGTACGGCTCCCCCGCGTAGGCGGTCAGGAACTCGCTGCGCCCGTTCACCTCGTCGCACACCGCCGGGACGTGGTGCGGGTAGCAGCCGTGCCCGAGGAAGCTCAGCGCCTCGGTGGTGTCGGTGTTGCGGGCGAGCAGGCCGCGCATGTGCCGCACCAGGCCCTGCTCGTCCGCGAACGGGGCGGGCAGGTCGAGGGGGCGGTCCAGTCGGAGGTCGGCGGGGATGTCGCCGTAGAACTCGTCGACGGCGCCGGCCCCGATCTCGGCGAGCATCGCCGCCCGGGCCTCGGGCCCCGCGTTGGGGATGTAGGGATGGGTCACGGACAACACTCCTCGGGCTTCAGGACCACGGCGTCGCGGGGCGCGAGCAGCACGTGGCCGTGCAGGGGACGACCGGTCAGCAGGTCGGTACCGGCGGTGGGCAGGGGCACGGTGGCCGCGGCGGCCCCGTGGTTGAGCAGGAACAGGAAGTCGCCGCGGCGGCAGGCCTCGACGCCTTCCGGGAGGTCGGTCCCGACGACGCCGGCGGCGGCGAGCACCTCGTCCAGCAGCGGCGCCGGGTCGTCGGGCAGGCAGCCGAGGTAGGTGACGGCGCCCCGCCGGGTGACCGCGGCGCGCCCGTCCAGCGGGCCGCCCTCGTAGCGCGCCACGACCTGTGCGTCGTCGACGGCCAGCCACTCGCTCCAGGTCCGGACCGTCAGCCGGGTGCCGTCCCGCGTCACCACGTCCTGGGTCCGGCCGTCGGGGACCGGCCAGAACTCCTCGACGCGCACGCCCAGCAGCTCCCGCAGCGGCCCGGGCGCACCGCCCTCGTGGACCTGGTCGGCGGCGTCGACGACCCCGCTGAACGGGCCGACGACCAGCCGGCCCGGGAAGGCGGCGAGGTTCGCGGCCTGCTCCGCGGTGCACAGGTAGAGGTTCGGGACGACGACGACCTTGTACGAGGAGAGGTCGCGGTCCGGGGGCGCGAGGTCGACGGCGATGCCGCGGGCGTGCAGCGGCGCGTACCAGGAGAGGAGGAGCGCGTGCAGCCGGAGCCGGTTCGACGGCAGCGACTCCGGTGCCTCCAGGCCCCACCAGCTGTCCCAGTCCAGCACCAGCGCCACCTCGGCCCGCGTCGTGCTGCCCGCGACCTCGGCCAGCCGCCGCACGTCGGCTCCCAGCGCGAGGGTCTCGCGCCACTGCCGGGTGTCCGTCCCGCCGTGCGGGAGCATCGCCGAGTGGAACTTCTCCGGCCCGTAGGCGGCCTGGCGCCACTGGAAGAACATGACCCCGTCCGAGCCGTGGGCCACCGCCTGCAGACTGTGCAGGCGCATCACGCCCGGTTCCTTGGGGACGTTCACCTCCCGCCAGCTCACCGCGCTCGGCGCCGACTCCAGGAGCAGCCACGGCTGCTGCTTCAGCGACCGCATCAGGTCGTAGCTGAGCGCGGCCTTCACGTGCGCCGCCGGGTCGGCCGGGTCGGGGTAGGCGTCGTCGCTGACGACGTCCTCGGCCGCGGCCCACTTCCAGTAGTCGAGGTGGTGCAGGATGCTCATGAAGTTCGTCGTCACGGGGACGTCCGGGGTGATCTCCTTGAGCACCCGGCGCTCGGCCTCGAAGCAGGCGAGCAACGCGTCGCTGGAGAACCGCCGCCAGTCCAGGACCTGGGCCGGGTTGACCGGGCCGGGCGCCTTCCGGGGCGGTTCGACCTGGGCCCACGCCGTGTAGTGCTGGCCCCAGCAGGACGTCCCCCAGGCGGCGTTGAGCGCCTCCGGGCTCCCGTAGCGGGCGGTGAGCCAGCGGCGGAAGTCGCGCGCCGACTCCTCGCAGAAGCACTCCACGGTGTGGTCGCCGTACTCGTTGCCGACGTGCCACATCACCAGCGCCGGGTGCTGCCCGTAGCGCTCCGCCATCGCACGGGCCAGGCGCTCGGTGCCCTCCCGGTACACCGGGGAGGAGGGGCAGTAGCCCTGGCGGGAGCCGAACTCCAGCCTGGTCCCGCCCGCGTCGACGGGCTGCACCTCGGGGTGCTCCCGCACCAGCCACGGCGGCGGTGTCGCCGTGGCGGTGGCGAGGTCCACCGCGATCCCGTGGGCGTGGAGCAGGTCCAGGACCCGGTCCAGCCAGCCGAAGTCGAAGACCCCGGGCGCGGACTCCAGGCGCGACCAGGAGAACACCGCGACGGTCACGACGTTCACGCCGGCCTCGGCCATCAGCCGGACGTCCTGCTCCCACACCTCCTCGGGCCACTGCTCGGGGTTGTAGTCGCCGCCGTACAACAGCCCGGGCACCCGCGTCAGACCCATGCCGCACCTCTCGTCGCCCCTGACCGCATTTTGTATTCAGAATGCATAGTGCAGTACTCTGCACTCGGTCAAGGGCTACGATGAGATCCGGAGATTGGGGACCCCGATGGCGATCGAGCGCCGCCCGCTGCGCGAACAGATCCGCGACGAGCTGATGGAACGTCTCACCCGCGGCGAGTTCGCCCCCGGCACCGACGTCAACGAAGCCGTCCTGGCGGCCGAACTCGGCGTCAGCCGGACGCCCCTGCGCGAGGCGCTGATCACCCTGGCCGGCGAGGGGGTCCTGGAGAGCAGCCAGGGCCGGGGCTTCCGCTTCGCCCCCGTCAGCCGCACCGAGTTCCGCGAACTCGTCGCGATCGTCGCCGCGCTGGAGTCCCTCGCACTGGAGTCGTCCGACCCCGATCACCTACGGGCCATAGCTCCCCGACTCCTGGAAATGGCCCAGGAGTTCCCCGACCCCGTCGCGGAACACGCCACCGTCGACCGGCGCGACGACGAGTGGCACGGCCTCCTGCTCAGCGGCTGCCCCAACGAACGGCTGCTCGACCTCCTCACCCGCATCAAGGCCGGCATGCGCCGCTACGAGAACCTCGTCGTCGCCGAGGACCAGCCGGTCGCCCGCGAATCCGAGGAGCACTGCGAGATCGCCCGAAGACTCCTCGACGAGGACCTCCCCGGCGCCATCCAGGCCCTCCGGGCCAACTGGGTGGGCGGCATGGAGCGCATGCTCACCCACATCCCGCCGGACCGGCAGGAGAGCGCGGTGTGACGTCCCGTCATCTGATGTCCCGTCACCTGACGGTGCGTCATATGGCGCGGGACGCCGTGGAAAAGGGCGGGGGGAAGCGCACCGGCCACGGCCTCACGCTCGATGCGGCTGAACCGCGCTGACCTCCCCCGGCCTGCCCGCGCCGCCGGAGGGAGTCGAGCCGCAGGACGCGGGTCCACCGGTCAACGGCTCCAAGCGTCAACGGGTCAACGGGCGACGGGGTTCACGAGGGGGTCCACGGGCGGCAGGTTCCACGGGCAACGGTTCGGAGCCCCGGCGGGCTCTCAGGGGGCAGGAAGGGCCGGACCAGCAGGGACGGCCGCCCGGACACCTCGCGAGGCCGGCCTCGCCCCGACCGCACGGAGCCCCCCCTTTGACCAGTTCACGCCTTCGCACCGCGCTCGCCCTGTCGGCCGTCGCGCTGCTGCTGGCCCTGACCGCCGCCGTCTCGCTGTTCGTCGTGCGGATCGCCCAGGCCGCCGCGGCGTCCGCCGCACCGGCCTGCCTCACCCGGACCGTCGACGACCACGGGCCCGAACCGGTGTGACGGCCCCTCGGGCCGTTCCCGGGCCGCCCCGGTACTCGGGGAAAGGGGCGCCGGTACTCGGGGAAAGGGGCGCCGTCGACGCGCCGGCCCCGTAGCAGGGCCCGGCGCCGACGGCGCCCCTCCCTCACCAGCCGGGGTTCTCCAGGACCTCGACCACCGCGCACGCCAGCGAGATCCCGGCGCCGTTCCCCATCATCAGGACGTGGTCGCCCGGGGACACCGCCCCGGTCTCCACGAGGCGGGCGAGGGAGAGGAACTGGTCGCTCGCGCCCAGGTGGCCGTGGACGCGGCCGAGGTCGAGCATGCCGCGTTCGGTGGCGATCCCCAGCGGCTCCAGCAGGGTCTCCACGTAACGGGGGTGGCCGGAGAACACGTGGGTGACCCGGGTGACGTCCGCCGGGCCGATGCCCGCCTCCTCCAGTACCTGCCGGGCCAGTGCCGTACGTGCCCGCACGAGGTCACGGGCGACGGCCCGCCGCACGCCCCCGTCGGCGTCGTGGAGGCCGTCCCGGTCCGCGCGGTCGGCGTGGGCCGCCATCCGCCGCCCCATCGACCCCGCGGCGCCGAGGGCCACCGCGGGCGGGAACATCGGTTCCTCCCCCCGGTAGAGGTTCTCCCACTTGGAGAGGGAGGACAGCGCCAGCGAACGGATCCGCAGCGGCCCGCCCTCCGTGGTGAGCACCGCCGCGGTGCCGGCGTCGCCGAGGACCGAGCCCCGGCCAGCGGCCCACCCGTCGGCGTAGTTCCAACGGTCGGCCAGCGGGAGCCCGAAGTTGTCGGCCGCCGTCACCAGGACCGCCCCCGCGCCGGAGTCCACCGCCAGGTGGCCGTGGGCGAGGTGGAGCGCGTCCAGCATCCCCGTGCAGCCCTGGTCCAGGCCGATCGACGGCACGGCCGTGCCGACCACCTTGTCCTGCACGTGGTTCGCGGCGTACCAGCCGTCGGGCCCCTGGTGGAAGGTGCCGACGTGGAGGACCAGCGAGATCCGGTCGGCGTCGAGGCCCGAGCGCTTGAGGGCCTCGACGCCGGCCCCGGCAGCGAGTTCGGGCGCCGACACGTCCCCGGCGACCGCCACGCTCGTCCAGCCCTCGGCCCGTGCCCGCTCCGCGTCGTACCAGCCGCGCCGGACGGCCTCCGCCACCGGCACGAACCCCGGGATCCAGGAGCCCAGCCCCGCGATGAACAGGTTCTCCGTCCTCACGACGTGACCCCCATGCCGATCAGTAGGTAACAGGTGAAGGCGGCCGGCAGGTAGCCGACCACGGCGCGCAGCGGCCAGCGCGGAGCCCCGCCCCGGACGAAGCTCCAGGCCGCCCGGGCGACCACCAGCACCGGGAGGAGCACCAGCCACCCCCAGGCCCCGGATCCCGCCGTCCACGGGCGCAGCACGGCCAGCGCCACCACCGTGGACGCCGCGGCGAACCCCACCGTCAGCGCGGTGGCGGCGCGGAGCCCGAAGGCGTGGACGTAGGTGCGTTCCTGGGCGGCGGGGGCCCGGACGAGCTTGCGGGCCAGCTCGTGGTGGGTGGCCGCGAGCATCACGACGGCCAGCACCGCCACCGCGTGCCGGTCCGCGCCCAGGCCGGTGTCACCGAGGAACACCGCGTACAGGTACAGGTTGAGCAGGATCTGGACCGGCGCGCTCAGCAGCACGCTGAGCACCACCGCGTCCCCGGGCGGCCAGCCGAACCGCAGCTCCGCCCCCACCAGGACGGCGAGGTACGCGAACTGCGCGGCGAGCAGCAGTTGCGCGGGCCGGTTCCCGGTGTTGAGGAGCAGCAGGGCGACCGCGCCCGCGCCCAGGAGCACGGCCAGGTCCCGGGGCAGCACCGCGCCGCGCGCCAGCGGGCGGCCCGGGTTGTGCCGCCGGTCGTACGGCAGGTCGCGCAGGTCGTCGGCGGCCCGCAGCAGCAGCAGGTCGACGACGACGGTGACCGCCGCGAGGACGGTGCCCCACCCGGGCCGCCAGTGGTGGGCGCGGGGGTCGGCGGCGGCGTACAGCCCCGTCACACCCACCGCCCACGCGACGCCGAACACCAGGGACAGCGGCAGCGGGAAGCTGCCCCGGACGAAGAGGCCGAGACGACGGATCACGCCGGCTGCCCCGTCCGCGGCGGCCGGGCCGGGCTGAGCGACCAGCGGACGGGCAGCTCCCAGACTCCGTTGATGAACATCGTGCGGCGCCAGTCCAGCTCGCTCTCCGGGACGGCCGGTTCCAGCACCTCGAACCGGCGCAGCAGCGCGGCCATGCCGATCTGCAGTTCGGCGCGGGCGAGTTCGGCTCCCGGGCACAGGTGCCGGCCGTGGCCGAACGCCAGGTGGCCGGCGACGTCCGGGCGGTCCGGGTCGAAGGTGTCGGGGTCCTTGAACACCGCCGGGTCCCGGTTGGCGGCGGCCGTGACCGGCACCACGATCTCGCCGGCCCGGACCGGGCAGCCGCCGAGTTCGGTGTCCTCGGTGACCAGGTGGGGCGCGCCGCCGGTGTTGTTGAGCGAGCTCCAGCGGAGCATCTCCTCGATCGCGGCGGGTATGCGTCCGGGCTCCGCTCGCAGCCGCTCGGCGAGGCCGGGGTGCCCGAGGAGCAGCAGGACGCACATCGCGAACGAGTTGCCGGTGGTCTCGTAGCCCGCCATCAGCATTCCGGAGCCGAGGGCGAGGACCTCCTTCGGCGAGAGCCTCAGGTCGGGGTCCTCGTCGGGCCGGGTGACCATCCTGGTGAGCAGGTCCCCGGCCGGCTCGCCGCGTTCCGCGGCGCGCTGCTTCTCGGCGATGAGCGCCGCGAAGTAGTCGTCCATCCGGGCCTGCGCCGCGGCGACCTCCTCCGGGGAGTGGCCGGAGGTGGACATCAGGATGTCGACCTCGCGGCGCAGCAGGGCGCTGTCGCCGAACGGGATGCCGAGGATCTCGCAGATCACCTGCATCGCGAACGGCACGGTGTAGCCGTTGACCAGGTCCGACACGCCGTGGTCGGCGCCTGCGGTCAGGTCGTCCAGCAGCCGGTCGGCGAGTTCCTCCAGCCGGGGCCGCAGCTGCCGGACGCGCCGCGCGGTGAAGTCGGGCAGGATCGAGCGCCGCCGGCGGGTGTGGTCCGGCGGGTCGGCGGTGGCCAGCAGGAGGGACTCGGCCTTGCGGGCCAGCAGCGGTCGGGCGAGCGCCCCGTAGCGGGCCCGGCTGAAGCGGTCGTCGTTGAGGACGGCGGCCACGTCGTCGTGCCGGGTGATCACCAGGGCCGGGCGGCCGCTGGAGAGCCGGACCGGGTGGGGCACGCCGGCGGCCAGCAGCTCGTGGTACTCGGTTGCCGGGCAGACTCCTGCGTCGGCGGGGAAGGGGAAGCGGGCGGGGTCAGTCATCCTTCTCGGCTCCCTCGGGCTTCTCGGCCCCTGCGGCCTTCTCGGGGTGCGCGGGCTCCGCGGGCTCCGCGGGGTGCGAGGGCTCCGCGGGGTGCGAGGGCTCCGCGGGGTGCGAGGCCTTCGCGGGTGTGTCCGCGCCGGCACTCGGCTCGGCCCCGGCGGTCGGCTCGGCCCCGGCGGTCGCATCGGCCCCGGCGGCCGGCTCGCTCGGCTGCGCCGGCTGCGGCGGTTCCGGAAGCAGCCGGACCGTTCCGGCGCTCCCGTCGATCTCGATCCAGGCCCCGTCGGGGATCGCCTTGGTGGCCTCCGGGACGGCGACCACCGTCGGGACGCCGAGCAGGCGGCCGGTGATCGCGGTGTGCGACAGCAGCGTGCCGCGTTCGACCACCAGGCCCTTGGCGGACATCATCAGGAACAGCCAGCCCGGGTCGGTCTCCCGGGCGACCAGGATCTGTCCGTCGGCGACGTCGGCGCCGTCGCCGGGGTCGAGCACCACCCTGGCGCGGCCGCGGACCACACCGCCGCTGGAACCGATCCCCCGCAGCACCTGGCCGTCCCGCTCGGCGCCGCCCCCGACGGGCACGGCGTACGGGAGCGCCCGGACGAGCGGCACGTCGCCGGGCACGCCCAGGAGACTGGGGCGCTGCTCGGACTGCGCCCAGCGCAGGCGCTCGGCCCGGCGCAGCGCGGCGAGGGCGCGCAGGTCGGAGACGGTCCCGGTGCCGTCGAAGGCGCCGATGACCTCCTCCACGGTCAGGTCCGCCACGTCCAGCTGGTCGTCCAGTACGCCGGTGCGGGCGAGTTCCGCCCCCAGGCGCCACATCACGTCCCGTGAGATCCCGAAGAGCTGGGTGCGGCAGAACCGGGTGTCCTCGCGGATCCGCACCAGGTCCCGGGCCAGTGCCGCGTGTGCGAGGAGCACGGCGCGGCGCACCGGATGGGGGCAGGCCTCCCGCAGGCTCGCGCGGGCCCGCTCGGCGGCGGCCCGCTCCTCCGCCCGGTTCGCCTCGACGGTCGCGCCCTGGCGGACCAGCGGCCGGATCAGCGGCACGACGGTCCACGGCCGCTGACGGGGCGTGGGTTCCTCCAGCTTCAGGTCGTGCAGGGCGCGGTCGCCGTAGCGGGTGACGTACGCCCGGGCGGCGTCCGCGACGGGCTGCCCGTAGCGGCCGGCGGTCAGGTCCGCCCACACCTGCCGCGGATCGTCGTCCTCGACGACGGCGCGGCGCAGTTCGGGGATCGTGCCGACCAGTTCGCCCAGGGCCATGGCCGCGCGGACGGCCTCCAGTGACCGGTTCTCCTTGCCGCCGACGAGCAGGGCCACGAAGGACTGCGGGCCCAGGCCGGTCCACCGGCGCAGCAGTGTGGTGCCGGAGCGCAGGACGAGCAGCGCGATCAGGGCGTTGACCAGGGTGACGCCCCACTTCCGCTCGGCGCGTTCCCAGATCCGCCGGTGGAGCGCGATCAGCTCGTCGGGGGTGTCGCCTACGGCGTTCGCCTCTTCCATCTGCCGGTCCCACCAGTGGAGGAAGCGGTTCACCCCCCGGGGGTGGACGGCGGTGCGCCACAGCAGCCCCGGCACCGACGCCGCCATCCGGGCCCGGGACCAGCGCCGGGTGCCGCGGGCCGGGCCCGTGATCCCCATGCCCTGCTCCCAGAGGCCGCGCACGATCTCGAACATCGGCATCTGGCCGTGCAGTTCGTGCCAGTCGTCGAGCCGGTAGTAGACCTGGCCCTCCAGGTAGCCGACCATCCGGGTGAGCCGGTGCGCGTTCTCCCGCAGACGGCGAGCGGGGACGCCCATCCGCCGGTAGAGGTCGCCGAAGGAGCGGCGGTAGAACTCGCGGGACTGCGAGTAGGTGAGCGCGCCGGACACCCCGGGGAAGCTCTCGGTGATGTTGTGGTTGCCCCAGTACACGGTGGGCCGGGTGCCGTCCGGCGCGGCGGCCGGGTGCGGCACGGGGGCGGTAACCAGCGGGCGGGCCTGGACGAGGTGAATGACGCCGTCGGGGGTGATGGTGCCCTCGATGTCCTGCGGGGCGCCGAACAACTCCTCCACCCGGGCGGCGAGTTCGGCCACCGTACGGGCCTCCTCGTCGTCCAGGACCGGCGGGTCGGCGAGGTCGGCCGGCACGGCCAGCAGGACCGGCGCGCCGGCGACGGCGTCCTCCGGAAGGCCCATCGACCAGCGCTTGCGCACGGTCTGCGCGGTCACCCGGCCGGTGGCGGGGTCGTGGAAGAAGTGGTCGACGTCGGCCTTCTCCTGGACGACGCCCTCGCCGATGCCGTGCGCGGCCGCGATCAGGTGGCGGCGGGAGCCGTCCCGGGGGTCGCGGGTGAACGCGACGAAGGAACGGGTGCCGAGCACCATGCGCTGGATGCCGACCGCGACGCGGGCCCGGGTCGGGTCGAGGCCCCGGAAGGCGCGGTAGCGCACGGCCTGCGGGTTGAAGGCGGACGCCCAGCACCGCAGGACGGCGTCCGCGAGCCCGGCCCGGTCGACGTACAGGAAGCTGTCGCTCATCCCGGCGAACGGGTCGACGGCGCTGTCCTCGCCGATGGCGTCGGGCCCGGAGCCGTCGGCGGTGGCGCTGCCCGCGTCGGGCCCGGAGCCGTCGGCGGTGGCGCTGCCCGCGTCGGGCCCGGAGCCGTCGGCGGTGGCGGGGACCACGCAGGCGCGCACCGCGACCAGGCCGTCCGCCCCGACCAGGGAGGTGAACTCCGCCCCGATCCGCTCGGCGAGGCCGGTCGGCAGGACCGAGTCGGTCAGGGTCTTGTGGGCGGCGGCGCACCAGTCGACGACCGCCGACTCGTCGTCGGTGTCCTGCGGGAGGTCCGGCAGGAGCGGCCGGACCTCGTCCAGGGCTCGGTCGAACGCGGCCGCGGTCAGGCAGAAGAACTCCGGCACGCGGAAGCCCGCGCGGCGCAGCAGTTCCTGACGCGCGAACTTGTTGCCCACCGAGGCGGCGTCGGCGAGCACGTCGCCGTCCGCCGCCGCGGTGACCACGAGGTCAGTCATCCGACCCACCGTCCCGTCCTCGGCCCGCCCAGCCGTCCAGGTGGAGCACGCTCTCCACGGCCCGGCGCGGCGCCGGGCGGAAGCCCTCTCCCAGGACGTGCGCGGTCGGGATCAGGGCTCCCTGGCGCACGTCCGCGGGGAGGCCGAGGAGGTCCGCGACCTCCTGCTCGGCGTCCAGGTGCGCGGTGGTCCAGGCGGTGCCCAGTCCACGGGCGCGGGCGGCGAGCATGTAGCTCCAGGCCGCCGGCAGCAGTGATCCCCACAGGCCGGCCTGGCTGCCGGCCGGGAACCGGCTGTCCCGCAGCCGCAGGCACGGGATCACCAGCACCGGCACCTCGTGCAGGTGCCTGGCCAGGTGGCGGCCGCTGGCCACCATCCGGGCGGTCGCCTCCTCCTCCGGTGTGGTGGCGGGGGCTCCGCCGGCCGGGTAGCGGGCCTCGAAGACCCGGCGGTAGACGGCGGCGATCCGGGCGCGCAGCTCCGGGTCGGTGACGACGAGCCAGTGCCAGTGCTGGGTGTTGCCGCCGTTCGGCGCCTGCAGGGCGACCTCGACGCACTCCTTGACGACCGCGAGGTCGAGCGGGCGCGTGAGGTCCAGCCGCCGGCGGACCGTGCGGGTGGTGGTGAGCAGTTCGTCGGGCGACAGCAGCAGCCTGCCCTCTCGCAGGTCCGTGGGCGCGGTCACCAGAGCCCCGGGACCAGTCGGGCGTGGCCGGCCGCGTACGCGCCGTAGCCGGGGATGTTCATGAGCATCCGTTCCTCGGTGCGGATCCGCCAGGTGATCGCGGCGGCGAGCAGGAGCAGCAGCACGGCGCTGACGGGGTTCAGGAAGTAGCCGACGAACCCGACGTGCGCCAGCAGCATCCCCGCGTAGGCGGGGTGCCGGATGAACCGGTAGAGGCCGTAGGTGACGATCTGGTGGTCCTGCTGGCGCATCACGTGGTGCGAGTAGAACCGGCCCAGCGTGTGGATCGCCACCTGGCGCAGGACGACCCCGCCGACGAAGACCACGGCCGGCACGAGCAGTGCCCACGACCAGCCGTCCCACGGCACCGGGCCCAGTACGGCGACGGAGGCGGTCGCGATCCGGGCGGCGGCGTAGAGCAGCAGGGTCGCCGACTCGCTGGGCGGGGCCGTGGACTTGCGGAAGGTGACGGGGATCTCGACCGCGAGCCAGGCCAGGTAGCAGGCGGCGAGGACGGCGGCGACCAGGTCCACCGTGTCGTCGAGGTGGCGCAGGTGGACCACCATTCCGGTGGTGACCGCGGCCACCGCGCAGACGAAGAGCAGTCGGGGTGCCTGGACGGCCAGCGAGGGGCCGTGTCCGGCAAGGGGCTTCATGGTGCTCACTTGGCGGCCCTCCGCCTCTCGTAGCGGGCGCGGTCCAGGGAGTGGACCACGATCTCGATCCGGCCGTGGGGCTCGCCGCTCCCGGCGTCCACCAGGACCATCGGGTAGGCGGCCCGCGCACCGCGGGCGGGGCCGAACTCCCACTGCAGCGCGAGCGGGACGGACGTCGGCAGGTCGGTCGGGATGTCGGCGTCGAGGCTGAGCCACAGCATCTGGGCGTCCGGGTCGCGCCCGTGCGCGGTGTGCCCGAGCAGGGTGGCCATCTGGCGCGCGGACTCGATCAGCGCGTCGGGGGTGTGCAGGCCTTCCGTCTCGCCCTGCAGCCGGTGCCCGGCGGGCGGCACGAGGACGGCGGCCCGCTCGGTGCGCACGACGGCGCCCAGCAGGATGTTCTCGGGGAGGCTCCGGTGCACCAGGTCGGCGTCGGCGGGAAGGTCGGCGGGAAGGGGGCGGCCCTGCCGGGCCGGCCCGCCGCCGGTGGGCCGCCCGGCGGGGGCGGCGGCGCGGACGAGACCGACGACCGCCTGGCAGACGGTGCCGCCGTCCTGTTCGGCCCGCAGCCGCCAGGCCGGTCCGTCATCGGCGGGAACCGGATCGCAGTGCAGCAGGACCGGCTTTCCCCGCTCGCATATCCGGTCGAAGGTCAGCGAGATCCGGAGCCGCCCGAAACCCTCGTCCACCTGCTCCCGGGCCTGCACCCGGACCAGGTCTAGCAGTGCCGCCACCAGCAGCATGCCGGGTACGTGGTCGAGCGGGTGGTCGAAGAAGCAGCGGTCGTCCTCGTCCACGTGCAACGGGACGACGGCCCCGCTCGCGCCGAAGACCGGCATGGCGAGGCGCTCCGCTGTTTCGGCAGTTACCGGTGAGGCGCTTGGTGCTAACGATTTCACGGAGGTTGACGCTAGCCATCGTACAGTTGCCCGATCAAGGGACTATCGGAAATTCCTACGGCATTCGGCAGGTACAAGCCGGTAAATGTCCGATACTGACACAATTCTGAGGATCCGTCAGGGCTCGTCGGGTACGTACTCGCACGGCTTTCCGCAGTCGCGAAATGCCCGCGCGGCCACACCCCTGACGTGCGCACAGAAAATGGAAGTCCCTTATTCCGAATAAGCCGCGGCTGGTTGTCATTTCAACGATTCGGTCGGCGCGATCCGCCGTGATCCGGTGTGATCCGTCCCAATCCGCCGCGATCCGCCGCGATCCGGTGTGAGTCCGCCCGGACCGGCTCCGTCACCGTTGCGGAGCGGACGCCTTGTGCTTCGGCCTCTGCCGCCACAGCCAGGGCAGGACCAGCGCCGCCGCGACCGCGAGCAGACCCGACAGACCGATCGCCCGGCCGGTGCCGACCGCCTGGACGTCGCGGAACGCGGCGGTGATCGCCTGCGCGGTGGCCTGGTCGACCGAGGCGAGGATCTGGGAGGCGAGCTTGGAGTCCGTGACGGCGTTGCCCAGTTGCTCGGCATCGGCCTCGGAGAGCCCGGCCGCCCGCGCCCGGCTGATCGCCTGGTTGGTCTCCACGGCCTGCTGGACCGCCACCGTCGCCGCCACACCGAAGGCACCGCCCAGCATGCTGGTGACCTTGAACATCCCCGAGGCCGTCCCGGCCAGTTCCTCGGGCGGGCCGGCCACCGCGGTGTCGGACAGCGGGACCGACATCAGCCCCAGGCCCGCACCGAGCACCAGCAGCCCGGCGGCCAGGATCGCGTAGTGGTACGTGTGGCCGAGCACCGCCGCCACCAGCGTGCCGGCCCCCAGCAGGTACAGGCCGAGGACCACCGGAAGCCGTGGCCCGCGCCGCGCCGCCACGCGTCCTCCGAACGGATTGAACAGCAGGATCGTCACCGTGGAGGGCAGCAGCAACAGGCCCGCCGTGACGGGGCCGTACCCGCGGACCTCCTGGAGGTAGAGGGTGAGCAGGAAGCTGACACCGGCGAAGACGATGTTCATCACGGAGTTGGCCACCAGCGCCCCGCAGAACGGCCGCGAGGAGAACAGCCGGAGGTCGAGCAGCGGATCCGCGACCCGCCGCTCGATCAGCACGAACAGCACGGCCAGGACGACCGACCCGACCAGCAGACCGATGATCACCGGGTCGTCGAACCCGTCCTCCTGCCCGGCCGTGCACCCGTAGAGCAGGCAGAACGCGGCCGCGGCGCTGACCACCAGGCCCACCAGGTCGATGTGCCGGCCGGCGTTCGGGTCGGTCGACTCCACGGCCGCCCGGCGCACCAGCCACCAACCGACCACCGCCAGCGGCGCGTTGATCCAGAACGTCGAGCGCCAGCCGAGCAGGCCCGTCAGCACCCCGCCGACGGCCGGCCCCGCGGCCTGGCCGACCCAGGCCACCGCCATCCAGGCCCCGAACGCGCGCGCCTGCTCGCTCACGGGGAACATCGGCGGGATCAGCGCCAGCGTGGCGGGCAGGATCAGCGCCGCACCGACGCCCATCGCGGCCCGGCCGGCGATCATCCCCTCCACCCCCGGCGTGAACGCGGTCAGCAGCGAGAACGCGCCCATCACGACCAGGCCGATCTCCAGCATGCGCTTGCGCCCGAACACGTCGCCCAGCTTCCCGGCCGCGAGCACCAGGGCACCGGTGGCGAGGCTGAAGGCGTTGTTGGCCCACTGCAGCGCGGGGAGCGAGACCGAAAGCTCGTCCGAGATCGTCGGGACGGCGACCCCGAAATCCGCGAACGACAGCCAGACCATGCCGGCGGCGACGCACATGCCGGTCATGGCGGTCCACCGCTGCGGGGCGTGCCCGCCGTTCGATCCCCCGGGCGTCTCGGACGTCTCGGACGTCTCGGCCATGCGTCCGCTCCCCTCCTCTGCCCGGCCCCGTGCCGGACGGACCAAGCCACTATCCGGGCCCGGCCGACACCGGCCCCGGCACCACGCGCCGCGCATCCCCTGAACGGCCCACAGGTGGCGCGCGGGGAGGGCGGGCTCAGCGGGGGCCGGGGACGGGGGCGGGTCGGGCCGGTTCGGGGCCGGGTCGGGAGGTCGGGGCCGGGGCCGGGTCGGGAGGTCAGGGCCGGGGCCGGGGCCGGGGCCTGGTCGGGGCCGGGGGCGGCCAGGGGCCGGCTACGGGAGCTGGCCGAGCCGCGGCTCAGGCGCGGGCGAGGAGCTCCAGCGAGTCGACGACGCGGTTGGAGAAGCCCCACTCGTTGTCGTACCAGGCGACGACCTTGACGTGCCTGCCGTCGACCCGGGTGAGTGCCGCGTCGAAGATCGCGGACGCGGGCTCGCCCGTGATGTCCCCCGAGACCAGCGGCTCGTCGGCGTAGTCGAGGATCCCCTTGAGCCTGCCGTCGGCGGCGTCCCGGTAGGCGGCCAGCACCTCGTCGAGGGTGACCTCCCGGGAGACCGTGGTGTTCAGCTCCACGATCGAGCCGACCGGGACCGGCACGCGGATCGAGTCGCCCGAGAGCTTGCCGTCGAGGTTCGGCAGGACGAGGCCGATGGCCTTGGCCGCCCCGGTGGTGGTGGGCACGATGTTCACGCCGGCGGCGCGGGCGCGCCGCAGGTCGCGGTGCGGGCCGTCCTGGAGGTTCTGCTCCTGGGTGTAGGCGTGCACGGTCGTCATGAAGCCGTGCTCGATGCCGGCCAGCTCGTCCAGCACCTGCGCCAGCGGGGCGAGGGCGTTGGTGGTGCACGAGGCGTTCGAGACGATCACGTGCTCGGCCGGGTCGTAGTCGTCGGTGTTGACGCCGTAGGCGAGCGTGACGTCGGCCCCGTCGGACGGGGCGCTCACCAGGACCCGCCGGGCGCCGGCCTCGATGTGCGCACGGGCGGCGTCCGCCGCGGTGAACCGGCCGGTGGCCTCCAGCACGATGTCCACGCCGAGCTCGGCCCACGGCAGGGCGGCGGGGTCGCGCTCCGCGAGCACCTTGATGCGGTGGCCGTCGACCACGAGGTCGTTCCCGTCGACCGCGACCGAGCGGTCGAAGCGGCCGAGCGCGCTGTCGTACTTGAGCAGGTGGGCGAGCGAGGCGGGCGCGGTGAGGTCGTTGACGGCGACCACTTCGAGGTCGCTGCCGCGCCCCAGCAGCGCACGGAGGGTGTTGCGTCCGATGCGGCCGAAACCGTTGATGGCGATGCGGGTCATTGCGGCTCCCTTTCGTTCCGTTGCCCCTCCATGATCGGAGCCGGGGAGCGGGCCGGACAGGGGCCTGATCGACACCGTGCGCAAGTATCCCGCCACGATCCTCGCCAGCGCCCGCAAGGATCCCGCCATCCCGTGCCAGGGCGCAGCTGGCCCCGGCTCCGGGGGCGCCGGTGCGGCGCGGCGCGGCGCGGTGTCGGGCCAGGTGTCAGGCCCGGTGTCAGGGCGCGGTGTCAGGGCGCGTCAGGGCGTTCGGGCCGCGAAGGTGTGGCGGTACTCCGTGGGCGAGGTGCCGAGGACGCGGTGGAAGTGCAGCCGCAGGTTCGCCCCCGTGCCGAGCCCGACCCGGTCCGCGATCTGCTCCACCCCCAGGTCCGTGCGTTCGAGCAGCTCGCGGGCCGTGTCCAGGCGGGCCCGCAGCACCCACTGCATCGGCGTGTAGCCGGTGTCCTCCACGAAGCGCCGCGAGAACGTGCGCGCCGACACCCGAGCGTTGCGGGCGAGCGCGTCCAGGGTCAGCGGTTCGGCGAGGTGGGCCAGCGCCCACTCCCGGGTGCTCGCGAAGAGGTCGCCCAGCGGCTCGGGCACGCTGCGCGGCACGTACTGCGCCTGCCCGCCGCTGCGGTACGGCGCCGCCACCAGACGCCTCGCCACGTGGTTGGAGAGCCCGACACCGTGGTCGCGCCGCACCAGGTGCAGGCAGAGGTCGATACCGGACGCCGCGCCGGCCGACGTCAGCACGTCGCCCTCGTCCACGAACAGCACGTTCTCGTCGACCCGGACGCGCGGATGCCGTTCGGCGAGGGCCTTCGTGTAGTGCCAGTGGGTCGTCGCCTTCTTGCCGTCGAGCAGGCCCGTGGCCGCCAGCGCGAACGCCCCGGTCGAGATGGCCGCCAGCCGGGCCCCGCGCTCGTGGGCGGTCACCAGCGCCTCGACGACGGCCCGCGGCGGCTCCGTGGTCGCCGGGTCCCGGTAGCCGGGGACGAAGACGGTGTCGGCGTCCGCCACGGCCTCCAGACCGTCGGCCACGTGGTACGAGAGGCCGTCGCCACCGGTCACGAGCCCGGGGGCGGCACCGCAGACCCGCACCGTGTACGGCATGCTCGGCCGGCTGGAGAAGACCTGCGCGGGGATTCCCACGTCCAGGGGCTTCGCCCCCTCCAACACGAGGACGGCGACGTGGTGGCTCCTGCGGCCCATGGGGCCTCCTTCGCTTCCCGGGGGTCGGCCGTGCGTACCGCGCGCTGCCGTGACCCGGACGACAGCGGACGCAAGCATCCTGCCACCGCCGCCCGGCACTCCGGGGTCCGGGAGGGGTACCGCGTCCGCCCTCCGCGCCGGGCCCAGGTGGTCCGCGCCCCGCCCCGGGCGGACGCACCACGACGTACGCCCGGGCCGGCCGAGCATCGGGGAGCCAGGGAGCTGGGGGCGCCGGGGGCCTGCGCGCCGCAGGCTCGCCGCCGCGCCCGAAGGTGGGCAGGATGGAAAGGGACGGGGTCGCCCGCAGTCGATGCGAGGTGCAGACAACCGATGCCCGAGAACGCCCCTCCTCCCCGCGGCCCGGTCCAGGCGGTGCGCGAGGCCGCCGACGGGCTGCGCGGCGGCAGCGGGACGGCGGCCACCACCGGGCGGCGGGCACTGCGGATCACCCTGGCCGGGTCCGCCGGGTTCCTCGTCTGCCTCTACGGCCTCGATCAGCCGGTCGCGGCGCTCTACGCCCTGTTCTCCTCGGTGGCGATGGCCGCGCTGTCCCGCATCCCCGGGACCGGCCGCCAGCGGGCCGCCGTACTGGCGCGGGTCCTGCCCGCCGCCTGGGTGCTGGTGGCCGCCGGCACCGCGCTCGCGGTCCGAACCTGGTCCGCCGTCGCGGGCATGCTGGCCGTCGGCTTCGTCCTCGCCTTCGCCGCCGTGGCCGGCCCCCGCCTCGCCGGCGCCGCCCCGGGACTCCAGCTGATGTACATCCTCCCGTGCTTCCCCCCGTACGCGCCGGACGAGTTGCCGGCCCGGCTCGCCGGGACGGCGGTCGGGTTCGGGCTGCTCATCGCCGCCGAGGCCCTGCTGCTGCCCGACCCGCGGGCCCGGCCCTACCGGCTGCTCACCGCGGACGCCGCCACGGTCGCGGCCGGGACCGCGACCGCGCTGGCCCGGAGCCCGGCCCCGCTCTCCGGGGCGTCGGCCCGTGCCGCGGCCGACGCCGGGGAGTCGCTGCGCTCCCGGCACGTCCCCGCCGCCGAACGCCCGGCCGGCCCCGGTCTGCGCGACCGCGCACAGGCCCACGCGGGGTGGGCGGCCCGTGCCCTGCTCTCCCGGCTGACGGCCGTCCCCAGGCCGCCGGCCGACGCCGCGTCCGTACCGGCGTCCGAGGCCGGACTGCTGACGGAGGTCGCACACAGCGCCGGACGGACGGCCCGGCTCCTGACCACCGGTGAGGAGCCGGGCCCGCCCCGTCTGGAACGGCTGCTACGGGAGTTCCGGAGCGCATCACCGGACGCGGTGGACCAGGCGGACCAGGCGGACCAGGCGGACCGGACGCGCGGGGCGGACGAAGCAGACGGGGCGGGCGAGGCGGACGAGGTGGGCAGCGCGAGTGAGACGGACCCGACCGCCAGCTCAGGCGGCACCGCCGGGACGGCCGGGACGGCCGGGTCGAGAAAGTCGGGAAAGTCGGACGGGGCGCCGGCTTCGAACCGGGCGGACGACGCAGGCGACACGGCCCGGACGGCCAGGCCAGGTGGCACCGCCGAGACGGGTAGCGCGGCCGAGACAGCCGGGACAGCCAGGACAAACAGAGGCGGCAAGCCGGACGGCACCGCCGAGACGACCAGCCCGGGCAGGCCGGACGGGGCGCCGGCTTCGAACCGGGCGGACGACGCAGGCGGCGACGTGGCCGGTGCGGTCGGCGCCGGGGGTGCGGACCGGGCCGGCGGCCCCGGCGGGCGGGCGAAGGCGGGCGTGACAGCCGCGCTGCGCCGCCGGGCCGCACTCGCGGAGACCGCCGAGGCCGCGGTGGTCCTCTCGGCCGCGGCCCGGCTGGCCGTGTGCGGCCGGGCCGCCGTGGCCGCCGGCTGGGTCGGCGGGCCGGCGTTCGACTACGCCGGGCAGAGCACCGGGAGGCTGTACTGGCGGCGGATCGTCGGCCATGTGAGTCCCCGGTCGGTGTACTTCCAGAACGCGCTGCGGATCAGCCTGGCCCTCGCGGTGGCCCGCGCGGTCGCGGGTGCGGTCTCGCTCCCGCACGGCTTCTGGGCGATGCTGGCCGCGCTCAGCCTGACCCGCACCACCTTCGTCCAGACCGGCCGGACCATCCGCCTGGCACTCACCGGCACCGTGGTCGGGGCGACCGCCGCCGCGACGATGCTGGCGGTGGTCGGCCACCACGGCGACGTCTACGCGGTGCTGCTGCCGCCGCTGATGGCCGTCACGTTCTTCCTGGGGCCGCTGCTCGGGGTCGGCTGGGCCCAGGCGCTTTTCACCGTCGTCGTCGCCGCGATCTTCGGCCAGCTCGCCCCCGCCACCTGGCAGCTCGCGGAGATCCGCCTGCTCGACGTCCTCACCGGCAGCCTCGTCGGTCTGCTGTGCGGCTTGCTCGCCTGGCCGCACGGCGCGCGGACGGTCCTGCCGCGGGACGCGGCCGTGCTGCTCGGCGCGGTGGCGGGGGCGGTGTCGGCCACCACCGGGGCCCTCGCGGCCGCCCCGTCGACGGACCCGCGCCCCGCCCGGTACCCGACGGCGGCGCTCACCCACGCCCTGCCGGTCGTGGAGTCGGCCTACGCGCAGTTCCAGGACGAGCCTCGGCCGGCCGCCGACCTGCCGGGACCGGACTGGCAGGCCGTGCTGATCGCCGGCCACCACGCCCGGCGCGGCAGCACCCGTCTGCTGGAGCGACAGCCCCGGCCCCGGCTGGACGCGGCCGAGCGGGAGTGGCTGCTGCGGTCCGGCGACCGCGTCGCCGACGCGTACACGGCCGCGGCGGCCCGGCTGGTGGGCGGGCACCGGCGGCGCGGGCCGGTGCCGGTGACGGGGGCGGTGACGGGGCCGGGGGCATCCGCATCGCCCGCCGCCCGGTCCGCACCGCCCCCGCCGCCCGGCCGCCGCCCCTTCCTGTACGAGGTGGCGGCCTGGCTCGACGGCCTGGTCCACGACCTCGCGCACCTGGACCCACCGGCGGACCCGGCGGAGTCGGACCCACCGGCGGACCCACCGGCGGCGACGGGGCGCCGCACGCCCTGACCGGCGCGGGCCCGGAGTCCGTGACCACGGCTGCGCCCACGTGCCGGTCACGTCGGCGTCCGGGGGCCTGACCCGAGCCGAGCCGGGCTGGCCTGGGTCAGGCCGCCCCGGGCCGGGCCGCCGGTCGGCCGCATGGATGACTTCCCCACCACCCGGACGCGGCGCAGCCCCGCCCCCGGGGGCGGCCCGGGCAAGGTCGGTGGCCGGGGGCGGCCCCCGAGCACGGACAGGCCCGCGCACCGGCACGCCCGCGCAGCGGTCCGCGCCGGTGCGCTCCGGCGAGCACCGGCGAGCACCGAAGACGGAAGGACGGCACGGATGGGAAGCCAGCGGCCTGTGGGGAGCCAGCGGCCCGACCCCGCCCCGGAGGGTCCCGCGCCTGCGGCGACCAGTCGGCGGCTCGCGCTCGCAGCCATGCTGTTCGCGGTCTCGATGACCTTCATCGACCAGACGATCGTCTCGATCGCCGCCCCCGACATCATCCGTGAACTGGGCCTGTCGGCCGTCGGCATGCAGTGGGTGGTCAACGCCTACCTGCTGTCGCTCGCCGCGTTCTTCGCCCTGGGCGGCCGGCTGGCCGACGTCCTCGGCCACAAGCGGATGATGCTGATCGGCACGCTGACCTTCGTGATCGCCTCCGCGCTGTGCGGCGCGGTGCCGTCCGGTGGCGCCGCGGAGTCCTGGCTGATCTGCTTCCGCGCGGTGCAGGGGCTCGGCGCGGCACTGATGTTCCCGGCGGCGCTCGCGGTGGTCGTCGAGGTGTTCCCGGTGGAGCGGCGCGGCCGGGCGCTGGCGCTGTTCTTCGGCGTGGCGGGGGGTCTGACGGCGCTCGGCCCGCTCCTCGGCGGCTGGCTGACCTCCTGGACCTGGCGGGCGATCTTCTGGGTGAACGTGCCGGTGGCCGTCGTCGCGGTCGTGCTGACCGTGCTGGCCCGCATCCGCAACACCCCGCGCCGCGAACCGGTCGACTGGACGGGCGCCCTCCTGGTCGCCGTCGGCATGGGCCTGAGCGTGCTCGGGCTCCAGCAGGCCGCGGCCTGGGGCTGGGGCAGCTGGGCGACCTGGCTGTGCATCGTCGGCGGACTGGCGGTGCTGGCCGTGTTCGTCGTGGTCGAGCTCCGCACCGAGCACCCGCTGATCAAGCTGCGGGTCTTCACCGACCGGGCCTTCGCTGCGGACAACGCCGTGCTGTTCTTCGCCATGATCGCGTTCGTCCCGGTGTTCTTCTTCGCCTCCGTCTACGCGCAGGTGGCGCTGGACCAGTCCCCCAACGAGGCCGGCCTCTACCTGCTCGTCTTCTTCGCCGGCTTCGCCCCCGGCTCCCAGATCGGCGGCCGGATGCTCGACCGGCGCGGCGCGCGCCCGCCGATGCTGCTGGGCACGGCGGTGTCGGCGGTCGGCTTCGCGCTGTGGGCCTCGAAGATCACCGACCTGTCGCTCAACGCGCAGTGGCCGTACATCGTGCTGGCGGGCGCGGGCATCGGACTGCTGCTGACGCCAGCCTCGACGGACGCCGTCAACCGCTCGATCGACGCCTCGTACGGCGAGGTCACCGGGATCACCCAGACCGTGCGCAACTACTCGGCGAGTCTGGGCCTGGCCGTGCTCGGCACCGTCCTGCTCCACAGCACCAGCAGGAACGTGCAGCACACCCTGGAGGCCAACGGCGTCCCGGTGGACACCGCGAAGGACGTCGCCCGCACGGTGACCGACGGCGTCACCGGCCACGGCTCCGGCGGGCAGGGCCCCACCGGGGTCGGGAGCGCGCTGGTGGACGCGATCCGGCACGACTACGCGGAGGCGAACGGGCCGGTGCTGTACGGCATGGCGGCCGCCCTCGCCGTCGGGTTCGTGTGCGCGCTGCTGCACCCCGGGACCCGGGTCACCGCGGGCTCCGCCCCGCCCGACCGCACGGCCGCCCGCGGGGGCGCGGACCCGCGCTGACCCCGCCGGCCCAGGGCCGGTGCGAGGAAGGGCGAGGAAGGCGGCGAAGAGCGGGCCGGGGGTGCTCCCGGCCCGCTCGTCCGTGCGGTCGGCGTCTCGGGTCCGGTCCGTCCCCCGGGTCCGCCGTCCGGCTGCCGGCGCCGGCAGCCGGACGGCGGCCCCGGGGGGGGGGGGGGCGGGCGCGTGCGGGGGGGGGGTGGGTTTTTGACACGGTGGGAATACAGTGACAAG